>SHUN01000018.1 GCA_009697495.1 Bryobacterales bacterium
ACTCCCGTACAAACACTTAATCACTCGGCCGAACCCCTTCCGCCGTCAACGTCGGCCGCGCATAAATACTCCCGTCGATCCGCAGATCGAACGTCGTCTTCGACGGATCCCGCCGTAGCAGTTCGTCCGCGTTCTGTCTAAATTTTTCAAGCCGGCGCTTGAAATACCGGTTCCCTATAATCAATGTCACCGCTTTGCCGCCCGCGTCCTGCATTACCTTTAGATTATCCGGATCCGAGGCGTCCACTTCGGAAATTTTGGCGGAAAGTTCCCCCGAATCGCTCATAAGTTTACGCAGGCGGCGCACCCGCACCCGCCGTTCGTCGTCGCTTTGCTGCCTCGTCACGCCGGTTAAAATGGGCAGGTTGAGCGACTCCTGGATCTCCGGCCGGAGGATGAAACCATCGGTATCGATTAGCGGAAGTTCGGTTTCGCCCGGCAATTGCACGAAGGCGGCGGGTTCCCGCTCCGTGATGCGGATCTGCAGGCGGTTGGGCCATACGCGCGTTACGCGCGCATCCTTCACCCACTGCAGCCGCAGGAGTTCATCGCGGCGCTGCCGCAGCGGCAGCAAATAGATGCTGCGGCCGTAATCCTTCTCAAACATCGCCGCCACGTTGTCGCGCGCGCTGTGGGCGACTCCCATGATTTCCACCGCCAAGCTGGCCTCCCCCGGATCGGGCGGCGAGGCCAGTGTGAACTGCGGATCGCGGATCAGGAAGTGCTCCAGTTGAATCGCGCCCCACAGCAGCGCCACCAGCGCGATGGAGGCGAGCGTGGCGATAATCAGCCCCCGCCGTATGGTGAGGAATCGCTCCTCGTTTTCGGTCTGTTGTTTTTTTGCCATTGCATTACTCCTTGCCGCGAAGTCTCGATAGTAGTTTGTCCCCGGCCTGCCATACGTTTCCCGCGCCCAGGGTCACCACCGCGTCACCCGGCCGCGCCGCGGCGGCCACCATTTCCACGGCCTTGTCGATCGTGCCGGCCAGGTGCGCCTCCCGATGGCCGAAGGCCCGCAAACGCTCGGTTAGAGCGGCGCTCGAGACACCGGCAATCGGAGCCTCGGAAGCGGCGTAAATGTCCAGCAGACTGACCGTATCGGCTTGATGAAAGCTGCGCGCGAAGTCGTCCATCAGATGCTGCGTGCGCGTGTAGCGATGCGGTTGAAAGATCACATGCACGCGCTGGAACCGGCACAGACGCGCTGCCGCCAGCGTCGCGCGAATTTCCGTGGGATGGTGGCCGTAGTCATCGATGATCGTGACCCCAGCGGCCTCTCCGCGAAGTTGGAAGCGCCTCTCCACGCCGCGACACTCCGCCAGTCCCGCGCGAATCTTTTCGTGCGGCACTTCCAATTCGTGCGCCACCGCCGCCGCCGCCGTCGCGTTCAGCACGTTGTGCATGCCCGGGACCTTCAGTTCGAAAACGCCTAAATCTTCGCCCCGGAACCGCAGTCGGAATTCGCTCGACATATGCCCCACTTGGATCCCGGAAATGTGCAGATCGGCTTGCGCACTCACGCCGTATGTAACCGTGCGGCGTTTCACCGCCGGCAGCACTTGTTGCACGTTCTCGTCATCAAGGCACAGAATCGCGCAGCCGTAGAAAGGAACTTTATTCACGAACTCCGTGAACGCGCGGCGGATCTCCTCGATCGAGTGATAATGGTCCAGATGTTCGCGATCAATGTTCGTTACCACCGCGATAATCGGCGCAAGCTTCAGGAACGAGCCGTCGGATTCATCGGACTCGACCACCAGAAAATCGCTCTTGCCCATCCGCGCGTTGGAGCCCCCCAGCGTGCTGACGCGGCCGCCCACCACGACCGTCGGATCCAGCCCCGCGTAGGCCAGCATCGTCGCCGTCATCGATGTCGTCGACGTCTTGCCATGGCTCCCGGCTATCGCGATCCCGTACTTCAGGCGCATTAACTCGGCCAGCAGTTCCCCGCGCGGTATCACCGGAATCCCCAGCCGCCGCGCCTCCATCAATTCGGGGTTGGACTCATTCACGGCGCTGGTAACCACCAGCGCTTTCGCGCCCGCCACGTGCAACGCCGAATGGCCTTCATGCACCGTCGCGCCCAGCGTCCCCAGCCTTTCCGTAACCGCCGTCAGCTTCACATCCGAACCGCTGATCGTATAGCCCATGTTCAACAGAATCTCCGCGATTCCGGACATGCCGATGCCGCCGATTCCAGTGAAGTGCAGACGTTGTGGCTTATAGAACATTTTCCTATGGTATTGTTTTACTCAAGTTTTTGCTTCGGCGTACTCTTCCAGCAGCGTCGCCGCCCGCGCCGCGGCGCCCGGCTTCCCTTGGGCTCGCGCCGCCGCCGCCATCGTTTCCAGTCTTTCGCCCTGGAGGCACGCCTCAATTTCGCGGAGCATGCGGAGGCCGTCGAACTCCTTGTCCGGCACAACGCGGGCACCGCCGGCGCGTTCCATGGCGCGGGCGTTAGCCATTTGGTGATCGTCGGCCGCATAAGGGTAGGGAACCAGGATCGATGGCTTGCCCGCGGCGGCGAGTTCGGCCACCGCGCCCGCGCCTGCGCGGCAAACGACGAGATCCGCCTGCGCGAACGCGGACGGCATGTCGTCAATAAATGGGACCACTTCCCTATTGCCGTGGCGCATCGCGATGCTGATTTCGTCGTACATGTCGCGGCCGGTCTGGAGGATGATTCCGCAGTCGAACGGGGGCAGGTCGCGAGTAGCGTAGTTGAGCGTGCGCGATCCGCGGCTGCCGCCGGTCACCAGCACCACCGGCGGCGTGCCGCGAGGCTTCGGCGGCAGCGCGAAAAATTCCGCGCGCACCGGCAGGCCGGCGATCTCGACGCGGTCAAAAGGGAAATACGGCAGCGCTTCGTCGAAACTGACCAGTGCCCGCCGGGCGAAGCGGGCCATGCGGCGATTCGTCATGCCCGGCATTGCGTTGGGCTCCATCAGCACCACCGGCGTCCCGGAGAGAGCCGCCGCCAGCACCACCGGCGCCGCCGCGTACCCGCCCATGCTGAAGACGCCCGCCGCTTGATGGTCTCTCAAAATGCGACGCGCGTTCCAGACGCTGGCCGGAAGCTCGACGACGGTGCGGGCGCGCTCCACCAGGCTCAGGCCCTTCAGTCCGCCGGCCTCCACCCACTCAATCGGGAAGCCCGCCGCCGGAACCAGTCGGGACTCCATGCCCGCTCGCGTGCCAATGAATAGGGGCTGATGACCGCGCACCGCGAGTTCGCGCGCGACAGCGATGCCGGGGATGACATGCCCCCCCGTACCGCCGCCGGCCATCACGAACACGCGTTTACTCATCAGCCGGCGTTCTCGCTGACGTTCAGCAGGATCCCCATTGAAGCCAGAGTCGCCAGCAGCGAGCTGCCGCCGTAGCTGATCATCGGGAGCGGAATCCCCTTTGTCGGGCCCAGTCCCAGCACCACCGTGATGTTCATCAGCGCCTGGAAACCAATGGCGATCGTAAGGCCCAGCGCCAGCATTCGCCCGAAGTCGTCCGGCGTCAGCAGAAAGATCCGTATGCCTCGCCAGATGATCACGAAGTAGCCGAACAACACTGCCGCGGCCCCCCATAAACCCAGCTCTTCCCCGATCACCGCATAGATAAAATCCGTGTGCGATTCCGGAAGGAAAAAATGCTTCTGCCGTCCGTGCATCAGGCCCAGTCCGAAGATGCCCGCCGAGCCGTGGGAAATTGCGGCCTGACGCTTCTGATAGCCCGTATCGCCAACCGTGGCCGAACTGAGCACGTAGGGTTTCACCTTGCCCGAAAAGTCGTATTTGTCGACCAGTTCGTAGGTGGGGTCCGCCATCTCAATCACCCGCCGCAGGCGGTACGGAGCGGCGATAACGGCCACAGCCAAACAGACAACCGCGAGGCTCACGGCCGTCGCGAGCGACCGGCGGTCAAGCCCGGCGACGAAGAACATGACAAAGGCGGTCACGGCCAGCACCACCGCCGTGCCGAGGTCGGCGATACCCACAAACACGAACAGCACGCCGAGCAGCAGCGCGGCGGGGAGCAGCGTGAAACGCGTGCTGTTAATCGCCGCTTGCCGCCACGTGAGGAAGAAGGCCAGGAAGATCACCATCGCCGGCTTGGCGAACTCAGAAGGTTGGATGTTGCCGAACCCGAGTGGGATCCAGCGGTGGCGCGGGTCAACCAAGTAGGCGATCGGCAGCAGGAAGATGATAACAGCCAGCGGGCCGAAGGCCCATTCCGGACGCCGTAGTCTGCGGTAGTCGAATCGGCGCAGCACCATCAGTGCGATGAACCCAGCCGCCGCCCAGGCGAGCTGCATCAGCAGAAAATAATAGGGCGGCTTGTTGTAGAGCGCCTGCGCCGTAATGGACGACGCGGAATAAATCATGATGAGCCCCAAAGCCACCATCGCGGCCACTGTGGAAAACAGTGCCCAATCCATCGATACACGCTTAGACATTGATGAACTCCATACTTATAGGCTTCCAACGAGTTCTTTGAAGCACCGGCCGCGGTGTTCGTAGCTTTGATACTGGTCAAAGCTCGCGCAGGCAGGAGATAACAAGACGATGTCCCCCGGCGCCGCGAGCCGGCGCGCCGTGCGAATAGCCTCATCGAGCGTATCGCAATCGGTCATCGGGAGGGAAGCGGAAACTTCAGGAAGGTACTCGCCCGTTACCGAACCGCCCGCTACCGAACCGCCCGTTACCGAGCCGCGACCGTCAGGGAGCGGTCCGCAATCCGTGAGTTCCTCCACAGCATACTTCCGCCGGGATGCGCCAGCTTCCGTAAGATGTTGGCGAATCACCGGCGCCGCCGCGCCAATCAACAGAACGCCTTTTGCTTTAGACGCCAGCCGCGGCGCCAGCGACCGGTAGTCGCTGTTCTTGTCCTTGCCGCCGAGTATGATCCAGAGCCCGCCTGGAAAGGCGTCAATCGCCTTCTCGGCGGCGTCGACGTTCGTCGCTTTGGAGTCGTTGTAATAACACACGCCGTCGAGTTCCCTGACGAATTCAATGCGGTGTTCGACGCCGGGGAAGCTTCTTATTGCCTCCGCGATGATCTTGCTGTCGATGCCTGCAATCCATGCGGCGGCCGCGGCGGCCATCACGTTTTCCACGTTGTGGCGACCGCGGAGCGGGATTTCACTTTCCCGCATAAGAGGCGCGTCCCCCAACAGGATTTCACCGCCCGCCGACGCGACGCCATTCGCGCTCGGCGCGTCCAGGTTGAACCAGACTACTCTGGCCCCGGTTCGGCCGCCGAGCGCCCGCGCATTGGGTTCGGCCGCGTTGAGTATGGTGAAGCCGTCGCTGCTTTGCGTCTCCACCAGGCGGGCCTTGGCATCGATATAGCGGGCCATCGTGTGATGCCGGTCCAAATGATCGGGCGTGATATTGAGCACAATCGCGATCTGCGCTTTGAACGTCTCCACCGTTTCCAGTTGGAAGCTGGAGAGTTCCAGCACCACCGTAGTCTCGGGCGTCGATTGCGCGACGAGATCGGTAACAGGCACCCCAATGTTGCCGCCGATCAGCGTCGGCCGTCCGGCGTGCTGAAAGATATGGCCGATCAGCGCCGTCGTCGTCGTCTTCCCATTCGCTCCCGTAACGCCGATGATGCGCCCCCGCAGTTCTTCAGCCGCGAGTTCAAGCTCTCCTATAATCCGTGCGCCGCGAGCCCGGGCGCGTTCGAAGATCGGCAGTTCCAGCGGGACCCCGGGGGATTGAATCACCAGATCGAAGCCGTCGGAATCGGTCTCGCTCTGGCCCGTTTGCGGGAACTCCATTTGAGCGGGTTGCGGCCGGTTATCGGAGATAACTACATCCGCGCCGCGCTCGCGCAGATATCGCGCCGCGGCCAGGCCGGACTTGCCGCCGCCCACGATCAGCACCCGTCGATTGGCGTAGCTGCTCATCGGAGTTTCAGCGTCGTGAGCGCGAACAGCGCCATGATCAGCCCAAGGATCCAGAAGCGGGTAATGACCTTCGCTTCGTGCCAGCCAAGGAGTTCGAAGTGGTGATGCAGCGGAGCCATCTTGAAAATTCGCTTTTTGCGAAGTTTGAAGCTCGCCACCTGCAACACCACGCTCATCAGTTCGATGACGTACACGCCTCCGATGAACAACAGCAACGCTTCCTGTTTGATCAACACCGCCACCGTGCCCATTGCCCCGCCCAGGCCCAGCGCGCCCACATCCCCCATGAATACCTCCGCCGGATGCGCGTTGTACCAAAGAAACCCCAGCGATGCGCCCGTCATCGCTCCGCAGAAGATCGTGAGCTCGCTCGCGCCGGGCAGCCGGACGAGGTCGAGATACGTGGCGAACTCGCGATGGCCGCTCAAGTACGTCAGGATTGTCATCGCGCCCGCCGCGATCACCATCAGGCCGGCCGCCAAGCCATCCAGGCCGTCAGTCAGATTAACGGCGTTGGATGAGCCCGCCAGCACGATAACCAGGAACAGAAAGAAGAAAACGAATGCAAAGCCATACGTGAACGGATTCCCCAGCCAGGAGGACACGAGTAAATCCGGCTTAAACGTCTTGAGAAACGGAATGTTCATGCTGGTGGCGTAATTGCCGCGCGCGTGGAGGGCGAGCAGCATCACGCCGATCAGCACCGAGCACAGAATCTGCAGCAGTAGCTTCTTCCGTGCCGTCAGCCCCCGGTTCCGCATCTTCTTCACCTTTGTGAAGTCGTCGTAAAAACCGATGGAGCCAAAGCTCAGCAGGCCGAACAGCGCGATCCAGATATAGGGGTTGGTCAGGTTCGCCCACAGCAGTGTGGGCACCACGATCGAGATGCCTATCAGCAGTCCCCCCATCGTCGGCGTGCCCGCCTTCTTCTGGTGCCCAGTCACGTCTTCGTGTATATGCTGGCCGATCTGGAACTGGCGCAACTTACGAATCAGCAACGGCCCCAGCCAGATGGAGAGGAACAGCGCGGTGAGGCTGGCGAAGGCCGTCCGGAACGTCACGTATCCAAACACACGGGCCGGGCTGAAGACCGGGAACAGCTTTTCAAAGAGGAGCCAATAGAGCATTAGTCGGCCATGAACCTTTCCAGTGCAATTTCAACGCGTGTCCCTCGGGAGCCTTTGCAGAGCACCGCGTCGCCGGAGCGGGCCAGCGCCCGCAGCGCGTCCCCCGCGGCCCCCGGTTCATCGAAAAATAGAGCTTCCGCGCCGCCTTGTTTTGCCGCATCCGCCAGATGGCGGGCGTCACCGCAAATGGCGATCACCACGTCAATCCCCAACGCCGCGGCGTGGGCCCCGGCCTCGCGATGCAGTTGCTCCGACCACGCGCCGAGTTCAAGCATTTCCCCAAGCACAGCGATCTTCCGCCCGCCGGGAATGGCCGCCAGTGTGTCGAGCATCGCCCGTGCCGCTTCGGGATTGCTGTTATAACAATCGTTTAAAATGGTGATGCCGTTGTGCGTCAGCCGTTCGCCGCGCATCTTGCCGCTTCGCAGCGTCCGCGCCGCTTCCGCCATCTGTTCCACCGGAATTCCGAGGCTGCATCCAACCGCCACGCCGGCCGTGACATTCGATACGCCATGCAGACCGGGCAAATGGATTTCGAACGGCACTTTTTGAATCTGGAATACCGCGCCGAAGGCGGTGAGTTCGACGTTCTCGGCGCGCACCCCGGCGCCTTCGCCGATGCCGTAAGTAATGGTCCGCCCGGCGTGGACGACGCCGAAAGCGCGGACGCGCGAATCATCGTAATTCAACACCGCGGTGCCCTTGAAACCTAGCTCTTCAATGAGTTCGCGCTTGGCCAGCGCCACGCCCTCGATGGAAGCGAAATTTTCAATGTGCGCGGTGCCGGCATTGGTGACCACGCCGATATCGGGCCGGGCGATATCGCAAAGAAAACGGATTTCGCCTGCGTGGTTCATGCCCATTTCCAGCACGCCCGCCCTGGCCGTCTCCTCCATCCGCACAAGGGACAGCGGAAGGCCGATGTGATTGTTCAGATTGCCTTCGTTGCGCGTTGCGCCGATAAGAACCGCGATGGCTTCTTTCGTGCTAGTTTTGCCCGCGCTGCCGGTGATGCCAATCATCGGAAAACGCAGTTTAGCGCGTGCGCGCCGGGCCAGTTGTTGCAGGGCAATCAGGGTGTCGGCAACGCGGATCAGCCGCATTCCCGGCGCTTCAGGCCACTCGCGTTCGTCAACGAGCGCGGCGGCCGCCCCCCGTTCGGCGGCGTCCTGCAGGAAGCTATGGCCGTCGTGGTGCTCGCCGCGGATGGGGATGTACAGCGCGCCGGGACGAAGCGTCCGCGTGTCGATGCTCCATTCGGAAATCAGTTGGTCCCCAACCGCCGTAGAGCTGCCCGTGAATTGGACGATTTCGGCCAGCGTCAGTTGCATTCGCCGCCTCGCCCCGGCGTTACCGAGCCCGGCGTTACCGAGCCCGGCGTTACCGAGCCGCGACCGCAAGGGAGCGGTCTTCGCCCCGGCGTCACCGAGCCGCGACCGCAAGGGAGCGGTCTTCGCCACGGCGTCACCGAGCCGCTCGCCGTCGGGAGCGGTCTTCGCAGCCGAAACTCCAACGTCAATCGCATTTCCCGCCTCGAACGCCGATAGCGCGCAGCGCAACTTCCCTGTCGCTGAAATTCACTTTGTTCTCGCCAATCACTTGATAATTCTCGTGGCCTTTTCCGGCCAGCAACACGATGTCGCCGCGGCGCGCCTCTCCAATGATCGCGAAAATCGCTTTCTCGCGATCAGCCTCAACCAGCAACGGCGTGTCGAAGCGCCGCGCCCCCACCACCGCGTCGTTGATGATCGCCAACGGATCCTCGGAACGCGGGTTATCACTGGTCAGGACCACGAAGTCGCTGTCCTTGGCCGCGGCCATGCCCATCAATGGACGTTTGGAACGGTCGCGATCGCCGCCGCAGCCGAACAGCGTCAACACGCGGCCCTCGCCGTTCAGCAGTTGCCTCGCCACCCGAATGACGTTCGTGATGGCGGCGTCCGTGTGGGCATAATCGACAACAACCAGGAAATCCTGGCCCGCCTCCACCCGCTCAAAACGGCCCGGAACTCCAGGGAACGCGGCCACGCCAGCCGCGATCTGTTCCCACGTCAATCCGGCGGCGTGGCAGGCCGCCGCCGCCGCCAGTATGTTGTAGACGTTGATGTCGCCAACCAGCGTCGACGTCATTCGTCCATGCCCTTCAATTTCGAATCGCAGCCCGAAGAATCCTAACTCGATATGGACCGCGCGTAGATCGGCGCCGGCCTGAATCCCATACGTCACGCGTCGCGAAGCGGGCGCTACTCCGATGGACGCGCTGAACGGATCGTCGGCGTTCAGAATCGCGAAGCGAGGCGAAAAATCAGTGCCGAAAAGCCGCGCCTTCGCGGCGCCGTATGCCTCCATCGTCAAGTGGAAGTCCAGATGGTCGCGCGTCAGATTGGTGAAGACCGCGGCCGCGATCCGCAGGCTTTCCACACGGCCCAGCGCCAGGGCGTGCGATGAAATTTCCATCGAAAGAAATCGGCCGCCCCCGTCGCGCGTTTCCGCCGCCATCCGAAACACGTCCAGCGATTCCGGCGTCGTGTTGACCGCCTCCCGCGGCACGCCGCACACGTGATAGCCGATCGTGTTGATCAGCGAGGTTTTGTAGCCCGCGTGCTGAAAGATGCCATCGGCCAGCATGCTGCCCGTCGATTTCCCGTTCGTGCCCGTAAACGCGATGATATCGATGGCCTCGTCCGGCGCGTTGTAGAAGCGCTTCGCCGCCGCCGCCAGCGCCCGCCGTCCATGGGCGACCACCACGTACGGGTGATCCGGCCGCGCGGCCGGCGGCGCGTCATACACCACGGCCACAGCACCCCTGGCGATCGCGTCATTGGCGAACCGCCCGCCGTCCACTCGACTCCCGCCGAATGCAAAGAAGAGAATGCCGGGCGCCGCTTGGCCCGAATGATACGCCACGCCGCGCACGGCTAAATGAAGGGTTTCCGGAGGGGACGCGCCTGTCACCCCCGCTCCGTCGAGAAGTTCCTGTACGGTCATGTGTACCTACTGGCGGAACAGAACACGAACACGTTTTCCGCCGTTGACGGCGGCGCCTGGCTCCGGCAATTGCCCCCGGGCTATACCGCTTCCCACCGTCTCTATGCGCCAACCTTCGGCGGCCGATTTGGCTAGAGCGGCCCGCATCGTCAGGCCTTGGAAATCCGGGGCGCGCGGTCCCGCTTGCGGGGCCGCTTCGGGATCCGCTTCATCGGCCGCCGCCTCAATGCCTGCCACTTGCGGCGGTGCCGCGGGCTCCCGCCGGACTTCCCGTTCAGGCTTCACAACCGGCTCTTCCTCAATCAGATCCTTCGCGATGCCAAGCGTCCGGAGCGCCGCGCCGGCCACCTCTCGAAAGATCGGGGCGCTGGTCACGCCGCCATATTTGTAGGATCCGTTAATCGTCACCGCGACCACAATGGCCGGATCGGCAACCGGCGCCAGTCCGATGAAGGACGAGTTGTAACGGTGAATATACTTCCCCGTTCGCGGATCCACCATCTGGGCCGTGCCCGTCTTGCCCGCGACTGTATAACCCTTCTTCAGCCGCGCTTCCTTCCCGGTGCCAACCAGAACAACCTGCTCCAGCATTCGGCGGAGTTCAATCGCCGTTTCCGCCTTGATGCGCTGTTCGCCCGCCGCCACCGGAATGATCTCTTTCCTGCCGGTCACGGGATGCTGCCGGGACTTCACCAGGCGGGGCCGTACCAGCTTTCCATTGTTCGCCAGAATCGCGAATGCCTGGGCCAGTTGGAGCGGCGTGGCCATCATTTCATGCCCCATTGCCACCGAGCCCATGGAGCCCGCCGTCCAGTCGCGAACCGGATGAATCCTGCCGCCCGATTCGCCGGGCAACTGGACCCCGGTCAGATCGCCAAAACCAAACTTCTCCATATAGGCGTACATCCGCTTGTTGCCGACAGTGAGTCCGATATTAATCGCGCCGATGTTACTCGACTTGGCCAGCACCATCGTCATCGGCAATGCCGAATACGAATCATGGTCATGCACGATCCGCCCCGGAAGCCGGATGATTCCGTTACCGCAATTAATGATCGTTTCCGGCCGAAGTCCGGTGGTCTCCAGCGCCGCGGCGATCGTAATCGCCTTGAACACGCTGCCCGGCTCGAACGGCGCGGAAATCGTCAGATTCATCCGCCCCAACATGTCGTCGTCAGTTTTCGGCCGTTCCCGCGGGTCAAAGTACGGGTAGCTGGCCATCGCGAGGATGTTGCCCGTCTTTGGGTCCAAAACTACCACCGTCCCGGACGGAGCGCCTTCCTTCTCGATAGCTTCCTTCAACGCCTTTTCCGCTGCGTATTGAATGGCTTCATCTATAGTGAGTGTGATGTTCCAGCCGGGCTCGGGCTTCTCTTCGTTGATGATCTTGCCGTAGTAGTCGCGATTGCGCGAGTCCCGGAGCATGCGCATCCGCCCGGAGACGCCGGCCAGTTCGTTCTCCAGGCCGCGTTCCACTCCGGCGTCGCCGCGTCCTTCGCTGTTCACCCAGCCCAATACGTGCGCGGCCAGCCTGCCCTTGGGGTATTCCCGGCGGTAGGTGTCTTCAAACGTGAAAATGTCCAGCTTGCTGCGTTTCAGACGGCTGATCTCCTCGGCCGTCGCGTCTTCGCGGATCACCAGGTATCCGTTGCGGGACTCTCTCGCTCCATTGATCTCGCCCAACAGCGTCGCCGGGTTGACTCCCAGCAGTTGTTCCAGCACCGACGTCACAAACCCCTCACCGCCTTTGGGTATCCGCAGCGGGTTAATCGCCACGCGCCGGATCGGCACACTCAAGGCCAGCGGGCCGCCGCCTTCCCCGCCGCTCGAAATGGTTCCGCGACCGGCCGCGACATCGACTATATGCTCCTGTTGGCGCGTCGCCGCCAGTTGAAGACTCTCATGCTCGATAACGTGTAGATGGATCAGCCGGGCGATCAGAATGACTCCCCATAGAACTCCAAACCACGCCACGAGGGCTAGCCGCCGTTGTGCTCGCGGCTCTACCATCGTTTCCATAGCGGTCCTTTCATTTGCCTTGGGGGAGGTGTTACGGGGTTTTGGTTTGGCGGAGCCAGACTCAGCGGGAGGTCAGAAGGCGGGGCGCTGTCTCGGGGGAATAGCGGCGCCCTCGCTTTCGTTACGCCGGTAGGAGTTCCGGTCCGCGAAAGACGATCAAAAAATGCCCGTTACTGTCGGTTGCGGTTCAAGGCCACCGCGCCCGAACGTGTTTCGTTCAATACCACCAGCGTTTCCGGCGTCGGGTCCAGATATACCTGGTTCTTCGCCGCTCGCGCCAGCGCTTCCACGCTGGTCAATTCGGCCTCCCGCGCCGAAAGCCGGGCCAACTGCGACTGCAATTGGCTATTCTGCTTTTCGATCTCCGTGACCGTGTAACCCGCCAGGTAGCTGTTGGCGATCGGGACGATAAACCCAACAACGCACAACGCGAAGATGCCGGCCATCGAAATGGTCCGCCATGCCGACGCGTTTGCCTTCGGGTCCTGTTCCCGCACCACCCGCGTATTGTCGATTTTCTTCACGAAGACGTGAATTTCCTCGTTCGGCATCGGCCGCAAATGAAAGCGGTTTGCCTCTGTCCGATTCCGGGACTGTGCACCAATCTGTAATTGCGACGCGCCCGAATCTCTCTTTTCAAACATCCATCCCCAAGCCGTAGCCATGGTCTATTTCCCCCTACTTCTTACAGCATTTCCAACACCCGCATTTTTGCGCTGCGGCTCGCTTTGTTCCGACGGACTTCCTCCGGCGTGGGTATAAGCACGTGTTTGTTGATCAACTTCGCCTTGCCCTCTTTCGCGATCCGGCGTGTACCCGTTTTCGCGACCAGATCCTCGCCGGAGTGGAACGTTATGACGCAGACACGTCCCCCCGGCCGAACCAGTGACGGCAGTTGGTTGATCAATGCGTCGATCTCCTGATACTCGTTGTTGCACGCAATCCGGAGCGCTAAGCAGGCAAGGGTCGCAGGATGCAGTTTTCCCGTACGTGGCACGGCCGCTAGAATTACCGACGAAAATTGTTCCATCGAAGTCACGGGCCGTGCCCGCACGAGTGCTCTGGCTATTGCTCGACTTCTCCTTTCTCCAGTGGTGTAAATCAAATTCGCTAATTCTTTTTCCTGAAGCGAGTTCACCAGATCGGCCGCCGTCGGATTGTCCGAAGTCCGGTCCAAACGCATATCCAACGGACCGTCGTTCATCAGGCTGAATCCCCGCTCGCCCGTCTGAAAATGCATCATACTGGTGCCAAAATCGGCTAAAAGCGCGTCCGCCAAACCCACTTTGGCCGCTTGCAAGGTCTCTTGAAGCCGCGAAAATGGCGTATGCAGGAAGGTAATGGGGCTCTCCGAACCGGCACAATTGGCTTCCGCCATGACCAGTGATTCGGGGTCGATGTCGCAGGCATAAACGTGCCCGGATGGCCCGACCGCGGCGCTCAGGAGCCGCGAATGCCCCCCCATTCCAGCCGTGGCGTCGATCACCGAGTCCCCGCTCCGCAACTGGAGCGCCTCCATGGTTTCCGCCGGCATTACTGAAATGTGTTGCATGCATTGCCTTTTACGCCATTCCTAACAGCGTCAGATTCTGGACAGCATCGGTAGCGCCGATCAGGTAGTTGTCGATGATCGTTTCTTGATTCGCCTTAAGCTGGACATGGATCACTCCATCAATACCGCCGCCAACGACATCGGCACCGGCGACCGCGAGTTTGACGCGAAGTTCAGGCTTGATCAGGATCTTGCCATGCGATTCCAAACTGCTTTCGGTGCCAAAATGGTTCGCCAGCGTAAGGATTCGTTTGACATCCGGAGACTGTGCACTCAAAGTTCGAAATAGAGCAAGGTTTGCGCGCCAGATTGACTCCGGGTAAATTCGGATCGTGGTGCCGTCGATGCTTGTTGCGAACACTTTGTTATCTTTGAGGTCATGTGTGAAGAAATGGAGCCAGGGCGAGGGAAGCCGTATGCGGCCGTTGTCCTCGCAGCGGGTCACGAAATCGCCTAGTGGCTGTTTGTCTGCTGCTCCATCACTCATGTCAATACTTTTTTCACGACAATTAACGACAAAAACTGAACTTTCACTAGCTTAGCCGTCTTTCCGCTCATTTTCAAGAACTATAAGTCCCGTTTTGGCAGGATATCTCTTAGTTAATGCGAACAAAAAGCGAAGCGCCACCGCCCTCCCTCCCATCTTTGCTACCCTTCTTTATGTGCTTCCCAATTTTTCGCTCTATGACATTGACCCCGGCCCCGACTGTCCGGAGATTGTCCGCGTCATCATTGAAATTCCGAAAAATTCGGCCAACAAGATCGAGTACGACGACAAGTTA
>SHUN01000019.1 GCA_009697495.1 Bryobacterales bacterium
AGCCCGACTCATCGACTACTACAGAAAGGAAAACTCACTAAATTATTTCGCCGAGTGTCTCAAAGTTCTTGACACGCACCGCCGGGCATCGATGTTACATTCGCAAAAAGGGTTTGATAGAGGTCGGCGTAAACGCGTGCGCAGACTGCCATACACGCATCATGCCGGATGGCTCTTTTCTGGAGGGAGCGCAGGGAGTGGTAGCCCAGCCATTTAGTTCTGCTGCTCTAAAGCAGGTGCGCGAAAGCACGCCGGCAGCATTTGTGCGGCGGGCGGAGACTGAGTGGACCTTTTTGGGTGCACCCTGGATACACAGCAAAGAAGAGTTCTGGAAAAAGATGACTAAAGATCAGATTGTCGTTCTCGGAAACCGCGTCTTGACGTGTGACCGGAGGGATTCCACAGCCTTTTTGGTTTTTGAGCGGTCGCCTTTGGACTTCACTCGCCCCGCGTCGTCGGCGGGCAATACTCTTTCCGCGATTCCAACAGGCTCACGGGCGCGTCCACGGTGGCCCTCAATCGGGCCGCGCAAGGGCCCCGGTCAATGCGGATGGAATCGCGCCGAAGATGCCTCTATGCGGCGCGGCGTTCGTACCGATGATGGAGTCCGCCGACTTCGGCTTTCGAGATAATCCGTCGTCCCTCACACCTTGGGTTTTGTTCAGTTATTGTCTGCACGGACACCCGTGCAGATCGCAACTGAACTGGGTTCACAGCGACGTTGAGCCCGACTGTCGCCTGATAATAATGCGAGCCTTGCAGGGTGATGCAGTTTTGCGAGGATCTCACGACCACGAAAGCCGCAGTCAGGACCACCGAAAAATGGCGGACATCGGAATCGAAAGAAGGGAGACAACCCCCGATTTATGAGCAACTTTGAAGTTTGCGAGAACCACAATCGAAAACAGCGCAACGGCCGTCAAGGCTTTAACGGGGGCGTGGTGGCCGGCGATTTTCGGTGATGTGTGGCCTGTTCGAACCCGTAAACCAGTTGCAGCAAACGCGGTTCCGACCACGCTTTTCCAAAGAACGTCACGCCTGCAGGCAGTGCGCCGTTGCGTGTATAGCCCATCGGCACCGTAATAGCCGGGAACCCGGTCGTCGGTGAAAAGACCTGGCTGTTGTCTCCGAGCGGCGAGTTCCGGTCGCCAATCAGGCGAGGCGGATTGCTCCAAGTCGGGTAGACGAACGCGTCGAGTTTGTACCGCGACATAGACTGGAGAACCGCGTGCCGGAACTTTTCCCGATACTCCCGGTCCGCCTGGCATGCCTCCGAATCGGGTCCGTTCACTGGAGTTTTCTCCGCCGACTGCAGCGACTGCTTCGACTCGGGATGAAAACCGCCTGACTTGATGATCTCGGCTAGGCTCTTCACCGGGACCTTGTCTCCCTGCGCTTCCAGGTATCGGTTCATATCATATTTGAAACCCATGCAGGCAGCGGTACCCCAATTCGAACGACGGACTTCCGGAAGGCCTTCGATCGTCGCCGGATCAACGATGGTCGCGCCCGCTTTCCGCATGTCCTCCAAGGCTGCCAGGAAAACCTTCACTACTTCCGAGTCCGTCGTCTGTATGCTGTTCCCGTTCCGGTCCTGCTCATAAGCCGGGCGCAGGATACCGATCACTGCTCCTTTCAGGCCCTCGGGTCGCAGCGACGCGGCGTAGTTTTGCGGCAAATGTGCACTGGCCGCCGTGGTAACCGGATCGTTGGGGTCTGTCCCCACAATCACCTGGAATACTTTAACGGCGTCCTCGACGGTCCGCGCCATCGGGCCCGCAATATCGGCAAGAGAAATAAGCGGTAAAACTCCGGCGCGGCTGGTCAGGCCCATGGTTGATCGGATTCCCACCAGCGCCTGGTGCGCAGAGGGTCCCCGAATCGAATTGCCCGTATCGCTGCCCAAGCCGACCAGGCCGAGGCTCGCGGCGACCGCTGCGGCCGTGCCGCCACTCGACCCTGCTGTAACGCGATCCAGCGCGTAAGGGTTCTTCGTGTAGCCAGGCAGGATGGAACTGAGGGTTTGATAAGGGGTGAACGCCCATTCGGCCAGATTCGACTTCGCCAGCACGATCGCACCGGCCTCTCTTACCCGCCGAACCTGAAACGCATCCTGAGCGGGCAGGTAGCCCTTCAGCGCCAGGGCGCCATCGGTCGTCTGCAGGCCTTTTGTCTCAAAGTTATCCTTCACAATTATCGGGACGCAGTGCAGCGGTCCGGTCAGGCCCGATGCGGCAAAGCGCCGATCCAGTTCTGCTGCATCCTTTAATACATCCGGATTCACCAGAATGATCGAATTGATCGCCGGACCGCTCTTGTCATAGGCCTCGATCCGTTTCAGGTAGAGCCCGACTAGGCCGGTGCAGGTTAATCGACCAGACTGGAAGGCTTCGTGGACTTGCGCAATCGTCGCCTCCGTCACTTCAAAGGGGGAGATTTGAGCCGGAATTGGTGCAGGAAGCAGAACGGCTAAAAGCAGGAAGCGGGAGAACCAGTGACTCATAAGACGCTGAGCATATCACTTTGGGGGCCGCCCAACACAACAGTGTACGGAGGATCTCGCCGACTCGCCGACTGTGGTTCTCGCAAACTTCGAAGTTGCTGATAAATTGGGGGTTGCCTCCCTTCTTTCGATTCCGATGTCCGCCATTTCTCGGTGGTCCTGACGGCGGCTTTCGTGGTCGTGAGATCCTCGCAAAACTGCATCACCTCGCAAGGCTCGCGTTATTCTCAGGCGACCGTCGGGCTCAACGTCGCTGTGAACCCCGTATGGCCCGGAAACTCGATCTATCTGAAACAGCGGGAGATAATCCCTGGCGTCGTCGATAATGAGATGATCCGATGTCAAAGTGCCTGGACCCGTTCCGCTTTCTGCTGATCTCCCTGGCGGTCTGGATGAACCAGCAATGGCCGACCTCACCCGCCCGATCAAGCCACGCAGTCGTGACCGCAGCCACGCTGGCATCAGTCATGAACGGCTGGCGCGCCGGAGGTATGCGCCGTGTCCACGATTTTGGCGTCTCCTGTTTGATCCGTGGAGTTTTCGGGACACTCGCCGACTCGCAAATCCCGAAGTTTCGGACGGAGATGTAACCCTTGGTTGAACTTGGGATTCGGCGGATCGAGTTTTCGGGCCATACGCGGTACCTGTTTCCGTATATACGCAAAGATTCGTGCGAACTCGTTTGATTTCAATTATTTACCTCGAATCGGGACCCGAAACGTCGGAAAGTCCCGCTAGATGCGACCCGCCTTCGGCAGCAGTGCCGCCGGTTGTCCGCGCAAGATTCCGCTACGCCGCTGAAAGAAGTTCCCGGACTTGCGGAGGGCGAGATCGTTTTGGGACATTGCCGCACGCAAGACGGAGTCGTACGGCAGCCCCTCGTCGCCGAACTTCCGCATCCATGCTAGCGACTGCTCGTGGAGTCGCTTCTGAACGCGGGCACTTTCGCGATCTCCATAGAGGTTCCGCAGTTCCCAAGGGTCGCGCTCGCGATCGTAGAGGCAATTCCAGGAGAGGTTCTCGGGATGCCGGAAGTAGGCGTTGCGATAGAGCGCGTCGCCGCCGGGTTGGCTGGTATCGAAGGCGTAGGTATGCCGACGGGTGTAGACGCCGCGCCAATCGAGGTTCAACAAGAAGAGGGGTACCGATTCAACGGTCTTGTCGGCGCCGCTCCGGATGGCTTCGGCGAGATTGAGGCCCTCGCTCGAAGCGGGCACCTTCAGCCCCATCAAGCCGAGCAGCGTCGGCATTAGGTCGAGCGTTCCGACGAGCAGGTCACTCGCTCGGGGACGCAGTCGGCCGGGGTAGCGCATGAGCAGAGGCACTCGGATGGACTCGGCTTCCGGCCGCATTTTGTTATGGCGGAGCCCATGCGAGAGTAGGGTGTCGCCGTGATCGGAGGTGAATACGACGATCGTGTTTTCGGCGAGTCCCTTCGCGGCCAGCTTTTTCATGAGCTGGCCAAAGGCGCGGTCGAGGGTCGTACACATGGCCATGTGTCCGCGGTAGACGAGGCGGTGGGAGGCGGTGTTTTCGCAGTTGCCCCGCACGCGAATGGCTTCGGGATCATAGAGGCGGAGGGCGTCTTCGGGCGCGCCATACTGATCTTCCGGCCCCTTCGCGGGTGGATTGACGGGAGCCCAGTTATGGGGTGGATGCCAGGAGAGGAAGAGGGCGAAGGGATCGCTGCCCTGGCGGTCGAGGAACGCTTCGGCTTGTTTTGTCTGGGCGTACGGTTCCCAGTCGCCATAGCGCTGGCGCTGGCCTTTTTCGTCCCAGTAGTAGGCGCGGTTTTCGTCGAAGACGACCGTGCAGTTATTCGATAAGAACGTTTCGTCGAAACCGTATCGATCTTCGCCGGCGGGAATGGGGCGGACGCGATCTCCGCCGTAGAGATGCCATTTGCCGATGTAACCGGTTCGGTAGCCGGCGTCGCGCAACACTTCGCCAAAGTACTGGCCGCGTCCGGGGAGCATGCGGATGTCGTTTTCGATGGCTCCGTTGCGCAAGGGGTGTTGCCCCGAGAGCAGGATTCCGCGATACGGAGTACAGAGCGGCGAGTTCGCCACGCAATGGCGGAAGCGCACGGATTCGCGCGCGAAGGCGTCGAGTTCGGGAGTTATGATTTGGCGGTTGCCGGACGAGCCGAGCATGTCGTAGGACTGCTGATCGGTGAATACGAACAGCAAGTTCGGGCGCGGGGGGGGCGGCGGCAGGGCGTTGCCGGCGGAGAGGGCGGTCGAGAATTCCCGCCGGGTGAGGTTGGCTTCCACGTTAGAAATCCATGCGGAACGCCAGTTGTCCGCTGCGCGCCGGCCGGGCGGAGTTGATGACGCCGAAGGTTGGCGCGCCGACCGAGCGGCCCGGCAGGTTGAAGTTGGTCTGGTTGAGCAGGTTGAAGAATTCCGCGCGAACTTCGGCGCGCCAGTTCTCACGGATCGGAATTCGTTTGGCGAAGGAGCTGTCGATGTTGACGAGTCCGGGGCCGTTCATGATCCCGCGGCCGGAAGTGCCGAAGCGGAAGGGTGCGGGGTTGGCGAAGGCGGCGGTGTTGAACCAGCGCAGCAGGGTCCGCTCGCTCTCGGGCAGACGCGGCTGGCCGATGATGTCCGCGCGATTGGCGCCGGGGGTGAAGGCGTTGGTCTCGTTCACGAAGCTGAAGACGGTGAAGGTGGGACCGGATTGCAGACTGCCGATTAGACCGGCCCTCCATCCCCCGAAGACTCGCGTTAGCCAGCCTCGGTTCTGGAGGAAGGGCAGATCGTAGACTCCGCTGAGAACGGCACGGTGGCGAATGTCGCTTCCGGACGGGCCTTTGTCGAGCCGTCGGTTGTAGAAGTTCATATAGGAACCCGCGTCGCCGATTTCGCTGAAGGATTCGACATCGTCGAGGAAGCGTGAGAAGGTGTAGTGGGCCAACAAAGACAAGCCGCGCGAGTAGCGGCGTTCGACCTTGACGAAGCCGCCGTGATAGGAGGAGCTTCCGAGGGCGGGATTGATGAGGGTGACGTTGGAGAACTGGGGGAACGGACGGCGCGCCTGCGCATTGCCCGGGCCCATGAGAGCGGGCGGCACCTGATTGATGGGGAGGTCTGGAGCGGTGAGCTTGCGGCTCAAGTTGCCGATGTAGCTGACTTCGACGAGGAGGTTCGGGATGAGCTCGTGTTGGATGCCGAGGTTGTACTGATAGGAGACGGGCACGGGGCGGTTGCGTTCAAAGAAGGTGACGGCGGTATTGGTGGCGGCGCCGGGCGGGACGGCGCCGAAGCCCGCGCCCAATTGATTGACGGGCACGCGGCTGACGGCGGGGAATCCGTTGCGAAGGGTCATGGCTGAGGCGATGCCGATCTGGGTGGTGGTGATGCGTAGATCGGTGGAGAAGCCGAGCGCGGCGGCAGTGCCGACGATGGAGTTGACGGCCGAGCCGTAAATGAGGCCGCCGCCGCCGCGAATGACGGTGCGGGGGAGCAGGTTCCAAGCGAGGCCGGCGCGGGGGCCGTAGTTGTTGCGGTCCAGGTCGAAGGCGGTGCGCGGTACGCCGTTTCGGCCGGCGAAGGTGATGACTCCGGGGGTGCGCGAGACGGGATTGATCGCCGTCATGTCGAAGGCGTTCATGCGGTTGTTGTCTTCGGTGCGCGGCGTGGTGGCTTCCCAGCGCAGCCCGAGATTGAGGGTGAGCTTGTCGGTGATGCGGTAGTCGTCTTGCACATAGAAGCCCCAATAGGAGGCCCGAGACAGGATGGCATCCGGCCGGATGGTGTTGGCCGAATCGACTTCACCCAATAGAAAGGTCGCGAAGCCATTGCCGGTGCCGGCGATGCCGGGGCGAGCGGTGAGTTGGGGTCCGATGCTGAAATTGCCGCTGGACGAGGTGTCGGTATCATCGTTAAAAATACCGAGGCGAACCTCCATGCCGAACTTGACGGCATGCCGTCCGCGGTACCAGGAAATCGACTCTTGAATCTGATAGTCCAGCAGCGGGTTGGAGAAGCGGTAGGGCGCTCCGCCTAGCCCTTGAAAGCCCGCTACGCCGATGATCGGAAAACCGGCCGCGGAGACACCGCGTAGACCGAGTTTGCCGGCGAAGTCCTCATCGCGGCCGTAGCGGTAGTTGGCGAACTCGCGGCGGACGAGGCCCCAGCGGAAATCGCTGAGGAGGCTGGGTCGGAGGTTGGAGGTCCAGGAGCCGAGAATATTGTCGATCCGATTCTCGGTGATGCTAGCGAGGGGATCGGCCTGGGGCTTGCCGGTGACACCGGGGTTGTCCTGGTCGGTGCCGGCATAAAAATAGCGAACCATCAGTTGATTGCGGCTGTTGATTTGGTGGTCGCCGCGCGCGACGATGATGTTGCGGTTGAGGGAGGGCCGGGTGTTGAGCGTGAAGTTATTCGCGCCGGTGACGGTGCCTGGCAAGTTCGGTTCGGGCCAGAAGGCCGCGGTGTTGCGGGCGACTAAATCGATGCGCCCGGAAGGGACGACGTTGTTGGGGAAGGGGAGTCGGGTAGTACCCTGGGTGGTGGCTGGGTCGAAGATCAGGATTTGTTGGCCCTGTGCGTTGAGGGTGCGGGAAAAGTCGCCGGAGCGTTGGAGTGCGGTCGGTACGGTCCAGAGCGCAGTGCCTCCGGTGACTTGCTGGGTCCGTTCGTAGGTCGTGAAAAAGTGGGTTCGATTGCGGCGGATCGGCCCACCGATCGAGCCGCCGAACTGGTTCTGGCGGAATTTGGGGCGGGTGGCGGCGAAGAAGTTGCGCGCGTCAATCGACTCGTTTCGGAAGTATTCAAAGAGATTGCCGTGCCATTTATTGGTGCCCGAGCGCGTCGCCAGCGTAACGACGCCGCTTTGCGACTGACCGTATTCGGCCGAGTAGCTGTTGGAGAGTACGCGGAACTCCTGCATGGCGTCCATTGGGAGCGGGACCTGGCTTTGGTTCACGGCGAGCCCGACGGTGTTGGTGTGGTTTCCTCCGTCGAGGGTGAACTGCTGGTTGCGGGTTCGTCCGCCGGCGACGCTGAAGATCGGAATGTCGCCGGAGACATTTTGGATGGAAGCGCCGGGGATGAGAGCGAGGAGCGCGGTGGAGGTGCGGTTGGGCATGGGCATGCCCTCGATCATGTTGCGTTCGACGAGTTGGCCTTGGCTCGAGGATTGCGTGTCGAGCACGGGCGCGGAGGTCGAGACGTCGACGGTTTGGCGGACATCGCCGACCTGGAGCGTGAGATCGACTTGCAGGGTCTGGCTGATCTGCACGGTAATCCCGGTGCGGACGAGCTTTTGGAAGCCTTGTGCGACGACTTCGACTTTGTAGGATCCGGGAATGAGCCCGCTGACGCGGTAGAGGCCGGCGCCGTTGCTTTGGGCGGGGACGGAGACGCCGGAATCGAGGTTACTGATGGTGAGCGAGGCGTTGGGGATAACGGCATTGGACGGGTCTTTGAGCGAGCCGGTGATGGTGCTCGTGGTGGTTTGGGCGGAGAGGATCCCGAGGGTAAAGGTGGCGAGTAAGGTGAGGAGGCGCATAGGGTGTCTGCGAGGGAGGTTTTTCGAAGAGATCACGGGGAGCATATCACGTCGAGATCGGCGCTTCGTGCGGAGCGCGGAATTCGATGTTTTGCATGAGTACGTGGATCGGCTGCGAAGGGATACGTGGATGAGGTGGGCATGCATGGTGGATGACGGGATGTTGGCTTCCCACACGCGGGCGGCTGCCGCATGATCCAGCGGCGGACGCGCGGCACTGGCATCAAGACCAGGATCGGGAACCACACCTTCCGGGCAACCGGCATTACCGCGTACCTGAAGAACAAGGGCACGCTTGAAGCCGCGCAGCACATCGCCAACCACGAGTCGCCGCGCACGACCAAGCTCTACGACCGGCGACAGGATGAGATTTCGCTCGATGAAATGGAGCGGATTGCGATTTGATGAAGCAGCACCCGGCTACAATCCGTTACTAGTGTCCGGTTAAACGTCGAATAGAATCAGTTGTTTGGGCGTTTTACTTGTATCTTCTTCGGAGTCTGTATTGGATAAGGACACACCGGAGCCGCGCCCGATCCAATCGGCGTACATGGGGCGGGTTATTGCGATGCCTGACGTCGGCGGACTCCACCATCGCTGCGAGCGCCGCGCCGCATAAAGGCATCTTCGGCGCGATTCCATCAGCATTGGCCTGTGTCCTTGCGCGGCCCGATTGACCGTCACCGAGGCCGCGCTTGTGAGCCTGTTGGCATCGCGGAAAGAGTATTGCCAGCCGACGACGCGGGGCGAGTGAAGTCCAAAGGCTCTCCCTCAAGGAGCCCAAAGGCTGTGGATCCGGGCCGATCAGACCTTAAGATGTGGTTTCCGAGAACGACAATAACAGTTGTGCGGTATGGTATGCGTAATGCTGCCACGCAGAACCATCCTCCATACACCGCTTGCGCTTGCCGCGGGTTCCGCAAGCGCGGCGCCGCGAAAGCTGACGCTGAGCATGCACCAGACCACGTCGGCGGGGGCGGGGTACGTCAAATCGCTTACCGGTTGGGCCAAGGCGGGCATCCGGAACGTTGAACCGATTGCCGGTGCGCTTGACGAGTTTCTGAAGACGGATACCATGGCGAGCGCGAAACGAGTCCTTACGGACAACGGGCTGCGGGTTGTTTGCGGCACGGTTGGCGTTACGGGACTCTGGGAGCCGAACCCGAAGTTTGCGGAGAACCTGGAGGCGCTGAAGAGGCGCTGCGCGCAGTTCGCCGAGCTTGGCGCGCCGATGGTCTTTTCGCCGTGCACGACGTCCGCGAAGTTCACGCCAGAGGACTACGGCCGGAGCATTGAGAACATCCGGCGTGTGGCCGAGGTGGGACGGCAGTTCCAAATGAAAGTTGCGGCGGAGTTCATGCGCAGTTCGACGTTTATGGCGTCCTTGCCGACGGCGCTGCGGCTTCACCGGGAAGCGGCGCATCCCAATTTCGGCATCCTGTTCGATTGTTATCACTTCTGGTCGGGGCCGAGCAAGATGGAGGACACGGACCAGATCCGCCCGGGAGAGATTGTGCATGCGCATCTGAACGATACGCAGGATCTGCCGCGGGAGTTGCTGGATATGCGAACGCGCGTGATTCCCGGGGACGGCGTGGCGCCATTGGCCAAGATCCTGCGGAAGTTGGTGGACAAGGGTTACTCGGGACCGATTTCGGTGGAGCTGTTTCTTCCGAAGTATCAGCAGGCGGACCCGTACGAGTTGGCGAAGGAGATTAAGTTGAAGTCGGAAGCACTGTTTAAGCGGGCGGGTGTGTAGGGCTTAGTCCTGCGCGGTACCGGTGGCGCTATCGCGCGAGGCGGAGACCGAGCCAGGGGTTGCGGCGGGCGGGGCGTTCGCTGTGGCGGAGCAGTTTCGAGGGACGCGGGGTTTGGGGCGTTGGAGATATTTGCGGATTTTGCGTGGTTGGATGGGGAGCGGGAGAAGGCCTGGGAGTATTTGCCGAAGGCGCGGGAGTTAAGGGGACGTCGTTGACGGAGAAGTCTTTTTTGTATGCACGGCGGTTTCAGTTGGGGTAGAATTTGCCGAAGGCGATGAAGTGGTGTGTTGCGTTGAAACGGGTGATGGGGATGTGGCCGGGGTGGAGGTTGGCTGTGGAGTTGGATGGGATCGGGGGATGGGAGGTTTAAAGGACGTGGGTGACGAAATCGTGGGCGGCGATGATTCGGGTGGATTTGTGACGGCGAAGTGTCAGGAGTCCGCCTTTATCGCCGGTGACCAGGAAATCGGCATTGCCGGCTTCGGACATGGCGAGGAGGAAATCGTCGAATGGGTCGGGGGATCTTTTCACGGGTGGTAAGGGGCCGACGTCTTCAGCCAAGCGCTTTAGCTGATTTACCAGGCGGCCCGCGGTGTAGGGTTTGATGAGGGCGGCGACCCTTGGTTTCTGCAGGGTGGTGCGGAGTTCGTCCAGTTGCTCAGTGGAACAGAGGAGTGTGAACAGGCCGTCTTCCCAGGCGCTGTAGATGGCGGCAGGGTTGCCGGCAGCAGAGATCAGGCTGATACCAGGATGTTGGTATCGAGCACGACACGCATGGCTAGTTGCCGGCCCTGGCTTTGTTGCGGCGGGTGAAACGTACCTCGCCGACGGCGTCATCGATGATTGCTTGCAGTTCGCCGGGCTGGGTGTTGGCGTTGCGGGCCTTTATTTCCTGAACGGTGCGGTGGAATACGCTCCAACGGACGGCGTCCTCGATGAACTTGGAGAGATCGCCTTTTTTCATACCATGGGCGCCCAGGTAGGTGCGGAGGGAGAGATCGGTTTCCTTGGAGACTTTGATGCTCCAACGAACGGCTGATTCTTGCGTTTGGGTGGGCATGGGTGGATAGACACCTATGTGTTTATGGTAGCAGCGGAGCGGCTGTGAGAAGGATTCGCTACCCATCGATTCCGGATTTCCACAGGCCTCGTTCGGGTTCGTATTCCGTGAGGGTTTTCGCGCGCCCAACGGCGATATCGGCGAGGCCTCGATCGCTTGCCGTGAGGGTTTCGGCGTCGAGTGGGGGGCCATCTTCGCCGGCGGCGTGGCAGAAGTCTTCGAGCCATGTCCTTGCGAGTTCGGTTTGGTCATCGGGGAGGGCGTCGATTAGCAGGTGGAGTGCTTCGCGGGTGGTTTTAGAGGGAAATCCCGTTCTGGTTCAGGCTCAGGGTGATCGACATCGCGAGGCTCCCTCCTTCTTTTGCCTTGCCGTGAGTTATCGCGCGAGCCGGAAGCCGAGCCAGGGATTGCGGCGGGAGGGGCGTTCGCTGTGGCGGAAGGCGGGGTGGAGGTATTCCGGGCTGTCGGCGTAGGCGCCGCCGCGGACGACTCTTAGATCGTCCTTCGTCCCGGGGGCTTCGGTGAAGGGGTAGGGCTTTAGGATGGATTGGCACCACTCGGCTACGTTGCCTTGCATGTCGTGGAAACCTAGTTTGTTTGGACGCTTCGTTGCTACTGGTTTTGGTGTGTAGGCGTTGGATTCTTTGAAGGCTCCGGGTGCCCCGGTGGCGGTGTTCACGCGATACCAGGCTTGGTCTTCCAGCGGGCCTTCGGCCGGCTGGGCGGCTCGCTCCCATTCGGCTTCGGTGGGCAGGCGGAAGTTCCCTTGGGTTTTCTCGTTTAGCTTCGCGATCCAGGCTTGGGCGTCAGCCCAGGAGATGTTGTGGACCGGGAAGTTCGCGCCTTTTGTTGGGCTGGGGTTTTCGGCACCGAGGGCTTCCCATTGTTGCTGGGTGATTTCGGTTTTGCTTAGGTAGAAGGGCTCCGTGTGCACGCTATGTACGGGGCGGGTGGCGGGCCATTGGTCGCTACCGATGTCGGTGTCCGCGGCGGGAACCAGGAGGAGTTCGATTCCGATTCCTTTGACCCGGACGTGCTTGGGGTAGCCGGATTCTTCGTCGTATTCCGTGCCGATGATTTCGAGGCCCGGTTGTTCGGGGTTTTGGCGGCGCGCTGCCATTCTTGCGCGGATGGCGGCGCGGCGGTCAGCGGGGCGGGCTTTTGTGGCAGTTTGGTAGGCCTCCTTTGCTTTCGCCCAGTCGAGGAGAGCGGTCATTCGGTCGCCTTCGGCCATATTGGTTTTGTAGTTTTCCTGGGCGGGGTCAGCGGCTGTTTGCGTCTGGCGGAGTTGACGATCGTTTGGGTTAGCCAGGGCGTGGGGGTGATGGCAGGATTGGCAGTTTTCGGTTTGCTTTGTCTTGGGGCAGCCCTGGGTGTGACAGGTTTGGCAGGTGGGAATGGGACGGTCGGGCTTGACCTGGTTGCGCTCGTTGGCGACGTGGGCGGCGCTGGGGCCGTGGCAGGTCTGGCAGTTGGTTTGGGCTGCTATGTGTTTTGACGCGACCGACCATTCGAGCACTTGGGCGACGTGGCAGCGGGAGCAGACGCCGGCTTGCTTGAGTTGGGGCGATTGGGCCGCGACACTGAGCGCGAAGACTACCCCTGCCAGCGCTGATCTAGCCATTGGTAGTGTTTCGGGAGCCAGCGTTGGTTTGTGGACTGGGCGACTCTGGTGGCGGCTTCGAGGACGTTGCGCTCCGCGCGGCTTAGTTCCAGGTGGCGGTTGAGGCCGGCCAGATTGTCTTCGAGCGTCTCTTCTTCAAACATGCCGGGCATGGCGGCGGTCATAAACGGCCGTGTGTAGACGAAGCGGAGGGCGGCCTGGCAGAGCGTCTCTTCGGGGAGTTGTTCCAGGCTTTTTGTCAGATCCGCTACGACTGACGGCAGGAGGGGGCGGTATTTGGCCTGGTAGAGCTGGACGAAGTCGCGCTCGGGACTGGTGTTTTGTTTGGCTTTGGGATCCATCTTCACGATGGACCCGGCGGCGAGGGGCTTGATGGCAATGAGGCCGACGCCACGGCGTGCCGCTTCGGGGAGGAATTCGGCGTAGTCCGCGCGGGCGTGGATGAAGTTGTAGGGGAACATGAAGTAGTCGATGCCTTCGAGTTCCTTCAGCGCGCTGAGCATCATGCCTTCGTCGTGCGTGGAGATGCCGATGGCGCGGACCTTGCCGGCTTGCTTCGCTTTGCGCAGAACGTCCCAATCGGAGAGGGCTTTGGCGTCGACTGACTTTCCTTCGCCGAGATAGATGCGGTAGAGATCGACGTGGCCGAAGAGGCGGGCGGCGTTATCGATGTTTTCGCCGACAAATTGCGGGAATTGGCGGCAGAGGGAGACGAGGGCTCTCTGGCGTTGGTTGTTGCCTTTGAGAACTTTGGCGAGGGGGCTCCATTGGCCTTCGTTTTCGTAGGTGTCGATGAGGTTGACGCCACGGTCGAGGGCGCGGGCGATGAGGCGATCGCGACGAGTTTGCCCTTCCTCTTGGAGGACGTTGCCGTTTTCCACCTTCTTCTTGTACCGGGGGTCGGTGTGGGAGCCGAAGGAGAGCAGGGAGACGTTGATGTCGGTTTGGCCGAGTTGGCGGTAGATCATGCCGCCGCGGCGGATCTCACGGATCTTTGGAATGGTGTCAGCGTAGGAGTGGCGCGCCGCAAGCGCGGCCGCGAGGAAGGCGCGGCGGGTGGAGCGAGGGCACATTCTGACGGTGATGGTATCACTTCATGACTACGTCCCGGACTTTGGTCCAGCGGGATTTACCGGCGGGGCCTTCGATTTCGAGGGTGACGATGTATTCGCCGGCGGCCTTGTACGTGTGGACGGGATGTTGTTCGGTGGAGGTCTCGCCGTCGCCGAAGATCCATTTATGGCTGGTGATTTGGCCGGTGGATTTGTCCTGGAAGGCCACGGCGCGGCGGTCGTAATCGAGGACTTGATAGGACCAGTGCGCGGCGATGGGTTTGACGTGCGCGGGCTCCAGGGGCATGAGCCGGAAGGCGACGAGGTCACTGGCGTTACCGAACATGCTGGTTTTGTGGGAGAGGTTCCAGAAGGCTTCGTTGTCCTTGGCGTCGACGTCGTCGTAATCGAGGACGGCCCAGGACATACCGATGATCTTGTTTTCGGAGAGCTGGGAAACAACGGCGCGGGAGGGCCCTTCGAGAGGAGCGTAGTCAAAGGGGGTGATCCAGAATTCGAGCGTGAGCTTGCCGGATTCGCCGTGTTTGAAGTTGTAGTCGTAGGCGGCGTTGGCGAAGGGGAGTTCCTTGATCCAGGGCTGGCAGCCCCAGACGAAGGCCCAGTCGCGGTCGGGGGCGGGGGTGAAGATGTGATAGTTCTGCGCGTGGACGCCGTGGAAGGTCTGGAACGCTTCCCCTTTCGCCAGGTCTTTGTGGGGGTGGAGGGTGGAGATGAGAGGGCCGCCGGAGAGGTCGCCGTCGACGACGAGTTCGAAGATGTCGTTGTGGCGATC
>SHUN01000020.1 GCA_009697495.1 Bryobacterales bacterium
TGGTGGCGCTGTCGGAATCCATGTCGCGCTCCAAATGCCCGGCGTCCCGTTCCAGTTCGAAGAGGATATAGCGAGCGAGACGGCCGTCACGTCCCGGCGTTTGGAGGGATAGGCCTTCCAGTCCGTGAAGGAACTGCTGGTCCGGGACGTAGACGGGCGCAAGCGCCGCGGAGAGAGCGGCGCCCGCGGTAATTTCGCCAGCTCGAACGCGCCGGGCGGCGTCCGCGGCGGTGGACTCAATGACGCTCGACTCCTGCCGGGCAACGGTGATGGCGCGGAAGGCGAGGACGACAATGAGTTTGAGCACGCGGCTGAAATCGTCGCGGCGGAAACGAGTGAAGGTCTCGAAGAGAATCGGGTTGAACTGTGGCGCGCGAAGAAGTTGGAGGGCGCGGACACGGCGGCGGTCCTCCAGACGGCCGCGCCAGTATTCGTGCGAGGTGTCACTCAGAGCGGAGTACAGCTCGGCGTCCGATTCCAGCGACTGAAGCAACGATTGGGCAGCGGCACGATCCGGCGCTTGCTTGCGGATGGTTCGAAAGAGATGATCGCGGCGGATGCGGCCGTGCCGGGCGGCGAGGGATTGGCGAAGGAATTCGGGGAACTGTTCCAGTCCGGTAATCCCGGTAAGGCGGAGCCAGGCGCGATCAATGGCGGCGAGGGAGGTTGGAGAATCGGCGGCTAGCGAATAGAGGTAGTTCTTGATGAGATCGGCGGGGCTGAGGCTGACGCCGCGCGCGTTCAGGGTCTCGAATAAACGGTACGCATTGGTGTCGTCCTCGACCGTAATCACGAGGAATTGTAGTCGGCGCGCAACAGTCTCGTTGAGGAAACGGGCGAGTTCCTCAGTGGAGGGATCGGGGCCGAAGCCGGCAGTGATTTTTCGATGGAAGAAGGCCGCGGCTTGCAGAAGGCGGCGGTTGGATTCTGGAAAACGCAGAGGGTTGGAGGGCTGAATGGATGGGAGGATGAAATCCCGGAAGAAGCCGTCATCGGCCCGGCTGAGCGTGAGGCGCCCGATGCGTGTCAGTGAAGCGGGGTCTTCATCGCCGAGAATGAGGCGGCGAAGAATGGCGGCGCGGGCGAGGTTCTCGGCGCCGGGTTGTGCTTCGATGGCGTGAATGACGGCAAGGCCGAGAATGGTTATGGTAGTAAGCCGCTGCTGACCGTCGACAACAACAAAACGGATGCTGGACTCGGTTTTCAGAACCAGCGCGCCCATGAAGTGAGAACTTGCCCCCGCCGTGCGCAGGTCCCATAGGTCGTCCCACAAGTCTTCCCACTCTTCCTCTCCCCAGGAGTATTGGCGCTGGAAGGTCGGGACGGTGTAGGAATTACCGTTAGAGAATAGACTTCCCAGACTGGCTGTGTTGGTTTGCACGGGACTCTTTCAATTCTAATGCGTTCGGCGGGAAGCACAGGGCGGCATGATAGAATCGAAAAGAGTCCATGAAGATAGCCGTAGGCGCTGATCACGCGGGGTACGCCCTGAAGGAGCGTCTCTTAGAGAAGCTCAAATCGGAAGGCCACGAAGTGGCCGATTTCGGGACGCATTCGACGGAGTCGACAGATTACCCGGATTACGCGGCGGCCGTGGGACGGGCGGTCGTGAAGGGCGATGCTGCGATGGGACTTCTGGTCTGTTCCAGCGGGGTCGGCATGTCGATCGCCGCCAATAAGATTCGCGGCATCCGCGCGGCGCTCGGCGTCAACACCGACGAAGTCTCTTACACGCGCCGGCACAACGACGCCAACATCCTGGCGATCGGCGCCAACTACACCGACGAGCCGACGGCGAAGGCACTCCTGGACACATTTTTGACGACGGCTTTCGAAGGCGGCCGGCACGCGCGGCGGATTGACAAGCTCAACAAACTGGAGCAGGAAGAGCAGCAATGACGACGTATCGTACGCTGGCGGAGGCCGATCCGCAGGTATTCGAAGCCATTCAGAATGAGACGGCGCGGCAGAATTCCCGGCTGGAATTAATTGCCAGTGAGAATTTCACGTCGGAGCCGATTCTGGAAGCTGCCGGAAGTGTCTTTACTAATAAATACGCCGAAGGCTATCCGGCCAAACGGTACTACGGCGGCTGTGAATACGCCGACGTGGTGGAGAATCTGGCGCGTGATCGCGCCAAGCGGCTATTCGGCGCCGAACACGCCAACGTCCAGCCGCACTCCGGGTCGCAGGCCAATGCGGCCGCCTACATGGCGGTGCTGAATGCCGGAGACACCATTCTGGGGATGGATCTGGCGCATGGCGGCCACCTCACCCACGGGCACAAGTTGAACTTCTCCGGAAAGTTGTACAACGTGGTTGGCTACGGGGTGCGTAAGGACGACGAGCGCATCGACTACGATCAACTGGCCGCGAAGGCCGAAGAGTCCAAACCGAAAATGATCATCGCCGGGGCGAGTGCCTATGCGCGAATCATCGATTTCAAGAAGTTTCGCGAGATCGCTGACGCCGTGGGTGCCATCTTTCTGGTGGACATGGCCCATTTTTCCGGACTCGTCGCGGCCGGACTCTACCCGAATCCGTGTGAATACGCCGACATCGTCACCACGACCACGCATAAAACGCTGCGCGGACCGCGAGGAGGCATGATTCTCTGCCGGGAGAAGTACGCCGCCGCTGTTGACCGCTGCGTGTTCCCCGGCCAGCAGGGCGGCCCGCTGGTACACATTATCGCGGCAAAAGCCGTGTGTTTTCTGGAAGCGCTACAGCCATCGTTTATTGAGTATCAGAAGCGCGTGATTCAGAATGCGCAGTCGCTGGCGGCGTCAGTGGCCGCGGCCGGTTATCGGGTTGTTAGCGGCGGCACCGATTCGCATCTCGTGCTGGTGGATGTCTTTGCCAAGGGCGTTCGCGGCAAAGATGCGGAATGGGCGTTGGACGAAGCCTACATGACCGCCAACAAGAACGGAATTCCTTTCGATGTCAATCCGCCCTTGAACCCCAGCGGCATTCGCCTGGGCAGCCCGGCATTAACGACTCGCGGATTCGGGGAAGCCGAATTCACCACCGTCGGCACGCTGATTGCCGAGGTGCTGGACGCTGTGGCCGCCAACGGGCGCGATGGCGCTGGCGAGACCATTCATGCCGTTCGCGCCAAGGTTGGGCAGCTTACGGATCGCTTTCCGCTTTACGAATGGAAACAGACCGTCGCGGCGAGGGGCTAGCCGTGCCGACGGTCGCCATCGACGTCCGCCACTTGGGCGACTTCGGGTACGGAACGTATATCCGTAGTCTGATTCGCGCCATGGGCGAACTCGAGCGCGACCTGCAGTTTGTGTTGATCGCCAGGGCCGGCGGAGTGGGTGAACTTGGTCCGCTGCCCCCGAATTTCCGGATGGTGGAGTACGCGCGGGAGGATTCCGCTTGGGTGGAAAATTTCGCCTTTCCATGGTTCGTACGCGGTCTGGGGGCGGACCTGATTCACATCCCACTCAACAATGTGCCCGTCTTCATGCCCAAGCCTTATATCGTGACCATTCATGATATGAGCAGCCTGATGTTTGAATATGCCAGCGAGACGCGCGACCGATTGCATCTTTGGCGGTTCCGCCGCGGCCTGCTCCGCGCCGATCGGGTAATTGCCGTCAGCGGAGCTACCCGTCGCGATGTGTTGAACCTGATGAACATTCCGGCTGCGCGGGTGCTCAAAATCTATAACGCGATTGATCCGGGCTTCCTGACAGTTGAAGCCGGTGAGAAGAAACGGCAGGAAGTGTTGGATCGGTATCAGATCAACTATCCCTATCTGCTGTATGCCGGATCTGTGAATCCGCGAAAAAACGTCGCGCGGATTGTGGAGGCGTTGGCGCTGTTGCGGCAGGATCTGGAGGACCACCCGAAGTACAAGGACCTTCGGTTGGTGATTATCGGGGACCAGTTGTCGAAGTATCCGGCGCTACGGCGGGCGGTGCATCAATCGCGCGTGAATGATGCCGTGCGTTTCCTGGGATTTGTGAAGCGGGAGGAACTGAAGGGGTTCTATCAGGGGGCCGAGGTCTTCGTTTTTCCGTCGTTGTATGAGGGATTCGGTTTGCCGCCGCTGGAGGCGATGGCCCTGGGGACGCCGGTTGTGACCAGCGGCGTCAGCGCGCTGCCCGAGGTGGTGGGTGACGCGGCGATGATCGTGAAGCCGGAGAACGTCTTTGATATCGCCCGCGGCGTGCGGGAAGTTCTGCTCGACGACAAGCTGCGCGCCGACCTCATAGCCAAGGGCTATGAACAGGTGAAGCGGTTCAGTTGGTACGATACGGCGAGGCAAGTTCTGGAGACCTACCGCGATGTATTATCAAAACGTTAGCCTGTGGAAAAGTGGTGCCTGGCACCACTTTTCCACAGGCTAGGCGACGTGGTCCTCCCAGCGGCGGCGGCGGTTCAGCCAAATGACGCGGGCGAGGACTACGTCCAGAATGTTTACCCCCGCCAGGGTGAATTGTGGCCAGGAATTGCTGTCAGTCCGATTCTTCTCCGTAATGAGAAAGAGCGTGTCGCCGACCAAATGCAAAGCGCGAATGCATGGCCCCTCGGCCGTACGGACCACATAGTATCCCTCCGACTGGACCAGCGCACGCGCGACTTCGGACTGATCCAGCAGGACCAGATCGCGGGCGGCGAATAACGGCTCCATCTCTGGGTCGGCGGCCAGGCTCGCAATCAGCGGATCAGTGGCTGATTCGGTAAGGTGGAATGGAACGGTGTGGACTTCGCGGCGCGTCCCCTTTCGGGGAATCGGCTGATGAAGGCCGAGCAGGCCGCTGAGAACCGGAACCGGGTGCATTCGCGACTGCCGGTGAGCGCTGGTTCGTGTCAGATAATCCGCGATCTCATCGCGTGGGATGAGATCGAGCGCGGAGAGACGCAGACTGGTCAAAACGACATCGGCCAGTTCCGGCGAGAGCGCGCGGATCCCCTTCAGTACATTGTGGACGTGCGGTTGGGAAATGCCGGTCAGCCGGGCGAGACTGCGTTCGGTGAGTTCACCGTTACGGACGCGGAGGCGCAGATGGTCGAGGAGGCGGTGCAGCAAGCTGAGGAAGGTGTGTGGGGCGATTTCCATGGGAAATAGGGGGGAAGGAAAAACCTATAGTTTCAACGAAAATTATTACGCAAATGGCATGAAAATGCAATCGTGTGGATTGGCAATGTTCTTTGTTTGCAACATTAAATGAGCCATATGCCCGAAAATATGCAAATAACTAAGAGAACAATTCTGGTATTGTATTGACTAATTATCGAGCCGGATTACAGTTACAGAGGAATTGGAATTGGGGTGCCTTTGGTGGAGACGAAGGACACCTTGGGAGATTAAGAACAAAATGGAATGGACACGGTCAGAAACCCTCGGGTTAGCCTCGGTGCAATGCACAACCTGTCATGGATTGGGCTTGCGATTGGTGAAGCGGGACAAGGAAGCCCCGTGCAACTGTGTGTTGCGGTCGATTTTTCGGATCTGCTTCCGGCGGTTCCGGCAGTGTGTTGAAAAGGAAAAGCACTTGTCACATTGCACCTTTTCGTTCACGGGCGGGCGTGACCGGAGTATGTCCTGGGGCAGAAAGCAGGAAGAGTACATCGCCGATTTTTTGCTGATGGTCCGGCGGCTTCTGTCGGACGACGAATATCGCATTTTCAAATTTCATTATTTGTTGGGAGCGGACTGGCGGCTTTGCTGCATGAAGCTGAAATTGGATCGTGGTGATTTCTTTCATTACGTGTACAAGTTGGAGGCCCGCCTGGGCAAAGCGTTCCGTGAAGTGGAGCCTTACGGCCTGTTCCCGCTGGATGAGTACTTCGGCGGGACGACGCGCGAAGTGGTTGCGTTTGATGCGCCGCGGAAGGGTCCATTCCCTTTGCGTCCGCCGATAGCGGCGTAGTCAACGCCAAATGGATCGAACGGGCTGGCAAGGACGCCGGCCCGTTCGTTTTTTCAGCGGCGGCTGCGAAAGAAATTCTGTAAGAGAGTGGTGGTCTCCACTGCCAGGACGCCTTCCACGATCTGAATGCGGTGGTTGAGGATATCGGAATCGGCCAGTTGGAATTTGGACCGTACGCCGCCGAATCGGAGATCACGGGCGCCGAAAACAAGCGTGTGAACGCGGGCGTGAACCAGGGCGCCGGCGCACATGATGCAGGGTTCCAGTGTCACGTAGACGGTGGCGTTGTCGAGACGGTAGTTCCGCAAGTTCCTGGCGGCGGCGCGGAGGAGGTTGATTTCGGCGTGAGCGGTCGGGTCGTTAGCGGTGATGGGCGAATTGTGGGCGCGGGCGATGATTTGGTCGTCAATGACGAGAACGGCGCCGACTGGGACTTCACCGGCGATCTCGGCGAGTTGAGCTTCCGCGATGGCCTCGCGCATGTAGAAATCATGGTCCATGGGGTTGGCGGGATCTGATATTTTAGTGTAACGAGGCGGAATGTCGAAACAAGTCCCTATTTTACTGTTCGTGTTGGGTTCAATGGCCGCGTCTGGCCAGACGTCGGAGCAGGCGGAGTTCTTTGAAAAGAACGTGCGTCCGGTGCTGGCGGCGAAGTGCCAGATGTGCCACAACGCGAAAGCGAAAACGTCGGGGCTCGACATGTCCACGGGGGCGGCGTTTTTCGCCGGCGGCGCCAGCGGCTCTTTGATCAATGTGGAGACGCCGGAGCAGAGTTTACTGCTGATGGCGTTGAGTTATGAAGGCACGTTGAAAATGCCGCCGATGGGCAAGTTGAAGGACGACGAGATTGCCCGGATTCGCGAGTGGGTGAAGATGGGAGCGCCTTGGCCTGGGGTGGACCGGAAGGCTGGCGCGGCGGCGGTTTCGCACTCGGGAACGCGCAAACACGGATCGGTGTTTTCGAACGAAGAATGGAGATTTTGGGCGTTCCAGCCAGTGAAAAAGGCGGCGGTGCCAGCGGTGAAGAATGCGGACTGGGTGCGGTCTCCGGTCGATGCGTTTATCCTGCAAAAGCTGGAAGAAAAGGGCTTGCGGCCTGCCGCGAAGGCCGATAAACATGTGTTGCTGCGGCGCGTGACCTATGATCTGCATGGGCTGCCGCCGACGGAAACGGAAATCAGCGATTTTGTGGCTGATCAGTCGCCGGATGCCTTCAGGAAAGTGGTGGACCGCCTGCTGGCTTCGCCTCGGTATGGGGAGAAGTGGGGCCGTCATTGGCTGGACGTTGCGCGATTCGCCGACTCGACTGGAAACGACGAAGATCATCGGTATCCCTACGCTTTCAAGTACCGGGATTATGTGGTGGACGCGTTTAACAGCGACTTGCCTTATAACCAGTTTGTGAAGGAGCAAATCGCGGGCGATTTATTGCCGCCGGAGAAGGGCGAGGGGATCAACCGGCGCGGGGTGATCGCCACCGGCTTTTTGGCTCTGGGCGCGAAGGCGATTGCGCAGCAGGATAAGCAAAAGATGCTCTACGACGTGTGGGATGAACAGGTGGATGTGACATCGAAGGCGTTCCTTGGCGTCACGCTGGCGTGCGCGCGCTGCCACGATCACAAGTTTGATCCGCTGACGCAGAAGGATTATTACGGAATGATTGGGATGTTCGCGTCAACGAAGAGCTTCAAGGATTCCGAGACGCACGTTTCCAAGCTTTTGTTCACACCGCTGGTGTCCAAGGCGGAGTACGAAGTCCATGAGAAGGCGCTGGCGTTGGTGGCGAATAAAGGCGTCGATATCGATATCGTCGTGGATCGCGAGAAAAATCTGGCGCAGGCGAAGATGATCGAATTGCTGCCAGCCTATATGATGGCTGCGCGGAAGAAACTGGAGACCGCCGAGGGGCTGGATCCGCTGATTATCAAGCGCTGGATTCAGCACTTCAACGAGAGCGAAGTGCCGCGCGCCTGGCTCGACGATTTCCATAAGGCCGATGAGGCCGGGGCGCTGGCTGTGGCGGCGAAGTTCCAGGAGTCTTCGCGGGCAAATTTGGCGGAGTGGTCGAAGAAAACGGCGCGGTATCGTGTGGTGGCGCGCAAGCAGATTGACGAAAAGAACATGCTCGTCGAGGAGCCGAAGCATATCAACGAAAAAGATGGGTTTTTCCGCGATGTATTTGCCGATTCCGGGCCGTTTGGCGTGAAGCAGCGGATGATCGAAACGGCGGAGTTGAAAGCTCTGCGGGCGGAGCAGAAAACGTTGAAGGACGCCGTGCCGCCGGAGCCGGAAATGGCCTGCGCGGTGGCGGACGATAAACCTGTGGTTCAAAAGGTTTTAGTTCGCGGCGACTATACATCATTAGGCGAGGAAGCGCCGAAGACTTTCCCGCTGGTGATCGCCGGGAAAGACCGTTTGGTGGTGAAGGAAGGCGGCGGGAGGCGGGAATTGGCGGAATGGCTGGCCAGCGGGTCGAATCCGTTGACTCCGCGGGTGATGGTGAATCGGATCTGGCTGGGGCATTTTGGGGAGGGGATTGTCCGGACGCCGGACAATTTCGGGCGCATGGGGGAGCGTCCCACGCATCCGGAGCTGCTGGATTATCTGGCGGCGGAATTTGTGGAGAAGGGGTGGAGCGTCAAGGAGGTTCACAGAACCCTCTTAAACTCCAGCACTTACCAGATGGCGAGCGCTCCGGGGCCGGAACACGTCAAGTTGGACGGGGAGAACAAGTTGTTCTCGCGGTTCCCTCGGCGGCGGCTTATGGTGGAGGAGATGCGCGACGGGATGCTGGCGATCAGCGGGAAGCTGGACCTGAAAATGGGCGGGTCGTTGCAGTCCGGATTCGGGACGGATGGGGAAAATTCAAATGGCCGATTAAGCATGAGCCCCGAAGAACAGGTGCGTAGAACGGTCTATATGCCGCTAAGACGCGCTAATTTACCCGCTTTATTCAACCTTTTTGACTTCGGTGACGCGACCACGCCGAACGGGAAGCGGATTGTGACGAATGTCGCTCCGCAAGCGCTATTTCTGATGAATTCCAAGTTCGTTTCCGATCAGGCGGATGTGATCGCGAAGAGCGTGCTGGCGGAGGAGAATCAGAAAGTGGAACGGCTTTATTTGCGGGTGTTGAACCGGGCGGCGACGGCGGCGGAAGTGGACAGTGCGTTGAGCTACGCGGCGAGCTTCCGGCAGCGATTTCCAAAGATGCAGGAAGCCGAATCGTGGCAGAGCATGACGCGCATTTTGCTGGCGTCGAACGAATTTATTTACGTGGATTGAGGTGAGCATGGATCCGAATCAGAAGCGATTGTCGAGGCGGGGCGCGTTGCGGGCCGCCGGGTGTGGATTGGGCACATTGGGATTGGCGCAGTTGCTGCAGGCTTCGGAGAATCCACTGGCGCCGAAAGCGTCGCATTACGCGGCGCGGGCGAAGCGGGTGATTTTTCTATTCATGCACGGCGGGCCGTCGTCGATCGACACGTTCGATCCGAAGGAAAGGCTGATTCGCGATCACGGGAAACCGTTGCCGATCAAGCGCCCGCTGGCGTTCGCGGATGAAGCCCCAGGGCCGTTGATGAAGTCGCCTTGGGCGTTTAAGAACGGCGGGCAGAGCGGCATTCCGGTGAGCGATTTGTTTCCGTATACGCGGGAGATGGTGGACGAGTTGTGCGTGATCCGGTCGCTGGTGGGCGAGGGCGTGGATCATGGCGCGGCGCTGTTGCAGACGTTTACTGGATCGTCGACATTTGTCCGGCCGAGCATTGGCGCGTGGACGGTGTATGGTTTGGGCACGGAGAATCAGAACCTGCCGGGGTACATCACGATTAAGCCGACGCTGTCGCATGGCGGGGCGAAGAATTTTGGCGCGGCGTTCCTGCCGGGCGCGTTTCAGGGAACGCCGATCGGGCATAGCGGCATGAAGGTGGAGGAGATCAAGGCGGAGCCGATTCAGTATCTGGTGAACAAAGGGCTGACTTCGGAGCAGCAGCGGTTTGAGCTGGATATGATCCAGAACATTAACCGGAAGCACCAGGAAGTACGGGCAGTGGATTCGAATCTGGAGGCGCGGATCCAGGCGTTTGAGTTGGCGTTCCGGATGCAGACGCAGGCCCCGGAGATTTTCGCGGTCGATAAAGAAAGCGACGCGACGAAGAAGCTGTACGGGTTGGACGATCCGAAGACAGCGGATTTCGGCTGGCAGTGTTTATTGGCGCGGCGGCTGTGTGAGAAAGGCGTGCGGTTTGTGCAGTGCACGCATAGCTACAAGTGGGATCAGCATGGAGATCTTTTTGCGAAGCATACGGAGAACGCGCGCGAGGTGGATAAGCCGATTGCGGGTTTGTTGAAGGATTTGAAGGCGCGCGGGTTGTTGAAGGATACGCTGGTGGTTTGGGCGGGCGAATTTGGACGAACGCCGATCAGCCAGGGTGGCAATGGCCGCGATCATAATCCGTATGGGTATACGGTGTGGATGGCGGGCGGGGGCGTGAAGCCGGGCTTCATTTATGGTGCCACCGATGACATTGGCTATCACGCGACGGAAGACCGGATGCACATACACGACTGGCACGCGACCATTTTGCATTTGATGGGCATGCAGCACGATAAGTTGACGTATAAATATAGCGGGCGCGACTTCCGGCTGACGGATGTGGCGGGCGTGATTCACAAGAAGATACTGGTGTGACGTATTCCCGGTTAGCTTGGTGGTTTGCCGGGTACCTGATCGCGGTGATACTGTTCGGGGCGTGGGTGCGGATTGGGGGGGCGGGGGCGGGGTGCGGAAATCACTGGCCGCTGTGCAATGGCGACGTGTTGCCGGTGGCTCCCGCGGCGAAGACGGTCATCGAGTTTACGCATCGGGTGACCAGCGGGCTCTGCGGTCTATTTGGGATTGCGTTTGTAATTGGGGCTTGGCGGATGGGGGACCGCGGCGTGTTGCGGGCAGCGCTGGCGACGCTGTTCTTCATTTTGGTCGAAGGATTCGTTGGCGCTGTGTTGGTGAAGAAAGAGTTGGTTGCCAATGACGCATCGGTGAGCCGGGCGGTGGTGATCGGATTGCATTTGGTGAATACGCTGCTGCTGATGGCGGCGGCGACGGCGATGGCATGGCGGGCCGCGCCATTGGTTGTGGCAACGCGGGCGGCTGGGCGGGGATGGCTATTGGCGGCGATGGGAGTGTTGGTGCTGACGAATATGACGGGGGCGGTGACGGCGCTGGGGGATACGTTGTTTCCGCTGCAGCCGACTTTGGATGGCTCGCTGTTGGCTAAGGTTCGGGAGGACTTCACGGCAGGGCAGCATTTTCTGGTGCGGCTGCGGGCGATTCATCCGTTTGTTGCAGTGTTCTGCGCGGCGTTTTTGAGCGGCGTGGTGGCGTCGATTCGGCGGGGGTATGCGGGGGATTTACCGATGCAGTCGTTGTTGCATTGGCCGTTGGGGCTGGTGGTGGGGCAGGTTGTTCTCGGGGCGGTGAATATTGTTCTGGCGGCGCCGGGATGGTTGCAGATCGCGCATTTGTTAGGGGCGCAGGTTTTGTGGGTTGCGGTTTGCGCTAGTTACTTGGCGATGGGGCGGCGGGTTGGTTGACGCGGTAGATGTAGGCGTCGTCGACGTAGGACTTGTGGATGACGCCGCGGCCCCAGCGCTTGGGTGTAGTGGCCGGGCCGTCTTTGAATACTTCCTGGAGCCCGAGGACGAGTTTGTCGTTGGAATCGATAATGCTTACGTGCGCAAGCGGGAAGTCCGCTGATGACATCCCGATAGCTTTTCTAGCTTCGGCGATTTTTTCATAAACGCCTCGAGGGCCTCCGGGCTGATTCCCCGCACTTGCGATCCTCAGGAGCCAGTCGTTTGATTCCGATTCAAACAACCAGAACGAGGCGACAATTGGCACACCCAGTTGATCCAGCGCGTCGGTGAGCCGGGAGCCAATATCAATCATTTCCGGTGTTAGTTGCTCTTTCAGCAGCGTGGTTTCAGCCATGTGAAAATTCCTGATTTCTCATTGGTAACGGCGTCGTAGAAGGCGCGCGCTTTGTCCTCGTCAGCATCCGCTCGGTACCTGGACGCTTCGCTCCAATCCGCAACGATCTTCCAATTGAACTCGAATGCGCCATCCGCCTTTACTCTTGATTCTAGTGCATAGCCGATGGGAGAAAGTTTCAACAGCCCGTCGAGCCGATGGGTATAGAAATCGTTAGCCAACTTTTTGTCAGGAATTTCTTGCGGGCCGAAGCGGGCGAGGATGGATGCCTTAAGGGCGCACTCACAAACATAACCGAGCAGGTAGTACGCTCCGGCCCATCTTCCGGCGGCCAGGAGCGCCTCAGCGTCGGCGAGACGGATTTCCGCGATCTGTATCAGCTCGTTCCGGGTGATGGCCATTAGAGCTTGTAAGCTTCCACGGCGTTCTTATGGAGAATTCGCTCCTGCTCGGCGGCGGAGTAGCGGCTGACGACCTGCTTCACCATATCGACCCACTGTTTGTATTTGCCGGCCACCAGCATGACGGGCCAGTCCGAACCCAGCATGAGGCGTTTGGGACCGAAGGCTTGGAGTGTCGTGTCGAAGTACGGCGCCAAGTCCGCGGCGGACCACTTTTTCCAGTCGGCCTCGGTCAACATGCCGCTGATTTTGCAGTAGACGTTTGGGCGTTTGGCGAGTTCCAACATGTCCTCGCGCCATGGGCTCAGGATGCGCTCCTTGATCCTCGGCTTGGCGATGTGGTCGAGGATGAAGATCTGCTTGGGGTGCTTGTCGACGAAGGCGATGCTGGGTTTTAGCTGCTTTTCGAAGATCAGGATGTCGTAGCGGAGATCGTACTTCAGGAGCTTCTTTATCCCCTCGTTGAAGGCCGCGCCGAGGATGAAGTTGATGTCCGGCTCGCCTTGGACGACGTGGCGCACACCTTTGAACTTCTTGTGTTTGGCGAGGCGTTCGAGATCCTTATCAACGCCTTTGTCGCGGAGGTCGACCCAGCCGACCACCCCCTTCAGGAAGTCGTTCTTTTCGGCCATTTCGAGGAGCCAATCCGATTCTTCGACAGATTGGCGGGCTTGCACGGAGACGGCGCCATCAACGCCGGCAGCTTTGATTTCTTTGAGCAGATCGGCCGGGAGGAAATCCTTGCGGATCCCCTTCATGTCGTCGTTGATCCAATCGTACTCTTTGGCGGAATACTTCCAGAAGTGGTGATGGGTATCGATGATGGGCATGGGTTATGGAATTTTGTCGATTTTGGTTGTCTGATGGCCGGCGAGTCGCCAGGCGTTGTTGATCTTCACCCAGAAATGGATGAGCATGATTTTGTCGTCGAAGACGCCGGCCTGATTGGTGCCGGTGACGCGCACGTGAGAGAAAGTAAGAGCGGAATCCTTGTAGATGTTGACTTGCGGATTGTGCTGCTCGAAGCTTTTGTAAACCTGACGGCGTTCCTTGATCTTGGCAATGTAGGACTTTTTGGTGTCGATGATGCCGGTGGCGTGGGCGTAAACGAGGTCATCGGCAAGGAGCTTTCCAAGCGTCGCGGTATCGCTTTTGACGATGGCGTCGCTCCATTGTTTGTCGAGGGCCAGGATGGCGGCTTTGTCTTGGGCCGCGCAGAGGGCGGCGGTCACGATCAGCAGTCGGAAAAGAAGCATGAACGGGAGTATATCAACTCACTGCAGGTGGAAAACGTAAAGCGAGTTGCCGAGCGTCATGGCGACGTACTGTTTGCCATCGCTCATGTAGCTCATGGGGTTCGAGCGCACGACCCCGCCGCCCTGGAAACGCCAGAGGGGTTTCCCCGTCGCGGCGTTAAGGGCGAACATTTGGCCTTCGTTGGTGGCACCGAAGACGAGGTTACCCGCGGTTGAAAGTACTCCGGCGTATGGAGGCGAGAAGAGCTTGTATTCCCAGGCGACTTCGCCAGTGGTGGGTTTGAAGGCGCGAATTGCGCCCCATTCTTCTTCGCCGGGGATGGAGCGGAAGCCGCCGCCGTTGAACTGCTCGCCGGGTTTGTAATCGGCTTGGCCGAAGTAATAGATCGCGCCGGATTCGC
>SHUN01000021.1 GCA_009697495.1 Bryobacterales bacterium
GACCGTCTTTTTGAGTTCGACTTTGCTCCAGTCCATGGGGTATCAACCATTATCGGTGCAGAACCCCGGAATTGCGAAATTTCGGTCGGCTCCTGCGTCGGAACAAAGTTTCAAGGGCCGCTTCGATACGGCTCCGTCTCGTTGGACAAATGCCGGGCCAATGCCGGACCCACGTCAGTGCACCTGCAATGAAGGTACACTGACGATCGAAGCAAGAACGGCGCCGAGCTTGCGTTCGATTGGGACGAAGCCAATTCCGGCCACATTGCTCGCCACAGCGTTCTGCCGGAAAAAGCCGAACGGTGATTCTCACTGATCCAGTGGACATGGGGATCGAAATCAGCGAAAGCAAGGAGCGGTTCCTCAACCTCGGCTCAACAAAACAGAGGTGAACCAAAATGGCGACGAAACAGCCACCCTTCAAAACGGAAAACCAGGAAGCCGAATGGTGGAAGAAAATCCAAAACCTTGTCGCGGACCGTTTTGAGCAAGCCGCCGCCGCCAAACTCGGCAAGGGAACCGTCGCGCAAGCGGCGCGTGAGCGGGCCGCACAATCCGGCGCGGCGCCAACAATCACAATCCGCCTGGCGGAAAGCGACCTCACCAGAGCCAAAATCTTCGCCGCCGAAAAAGGACTGCGGTACCAGACCTACCTCAACATGCTGCTCCACCAAGCCCTGAACTCCGAGGAGAAAGGCGCGCGGCGGGGGTAGCATTAACCCTCCGCCCCACAACCCCCGGCCGGGACACACTGCCGCAACATCCCCCGCGCCAAAGCAAAACGAAACCGCCAACTTGATCCGCGCCAAAGCCATACACAAGCCGCGAGTGGATCAAATCGGCCGAGAGGCACCGGCGCACCACGCCTCGCCATTTGAAGAGGCCTGCAAGAACGTCATCAAAGATCGCACGGAGCGCTCAGGCATGCGCTGGACCGGCCCGTCCCGCTCAAAGCGATCTATCTTCCGGCAGACTTTGTTCGCTATTGGGAATTCCACATCGAACAGGAGAAGTGGCGCGTTTATCCAGCCGCCTGCGGCGTTGCTCCAAAGTAGCCGCACCCGTCCACGTCGCCGCGGTCTACCGCTGATCCACCTTAACGAAGGTTTCGGTTGCAATGATGGTCGAAGCCGTGTTCACAACTGGCAGCCTTTCAAATCGCCGGCAAATGTGAAACGCTTTCCGACGTCGACCGTCGGCGCTTTTCGTCGATCTGGATCCGCCTTCCCCTGCGACGTTTGGAAGCCCAATTGCTCAGGAAGGGTTTGGAGGTTCTATGAAATACGGAATTGCGTACTTGCTTGGCGTGCCTGGTATTTTGATTGTCGGATGGTTCCTGTTAAACCAAGTAGCCTGCTAGCGGTTATTACTATCGCTGAACGGGGCCTGCCGGAGCTTCTACGACTGCTCAAGTCCGTCCACCGTGCCGTTCGACTAGGCGTGGCAGGTCGGCCACGTCGAGAAAAACGGCTCGACCGAACAAGCTAAGACGTCGAACGCATTGCGAGCCCGCTCAGCAAGCAATATTTTGGCGATACGTCGGCCCGGGGCGCGACGTTCATCGCAGATCGGGGGTGTACGCGCAGACGAGTGCTGAAGGCCAGCCGTCATACTCGATCTCGGCATCATCGCCGCCGCCAGCCGCGTCGAGCACTACGAAATAGCCGGTTAGACCACCGCCATCTCGCTGGCGAAAGCTCTCGGACAGTCCGACGCGGTCAAGCTGCTCAACCAGAGTCTGGCTGAGGCGCAGGCCGCGGAGGCGTCGCTTACGGAATTGGCAGTCAGGCTAATTTCCGAATGCGGGAAGGTGATGGCCGGAAAGCGCTAAAACGCGCGCCCGCAAACCGCTGCTTGCTTTGCCAACCTCGCCGAACAACGGCCACCAAATTGCTGGTACTAAGTCAAGCTGGTACCGCGTTTACAAAGAAAGAATAACTGAAAAACATGAAACTATTTTCCCTGTTCGTTGCCACACTGATCACGGCTGTGGGCTTCGCTCAGCCGCCCGACAATACAAAAATTAACAAGCGCGACAACGCCGCGGACGCCGTTACCGCCGGAATGCAGTCCAACAAGAAGGAAGATCTCGACCTTGTCCGCAAGATCCGCCGTGGAGTGACAGCCGACAAATCAATGTCGACCTACGCGCGGAATGTGAAGATCATCACCCGCGACGGCGTCGCAACGCTTCGCGGTCCGGTGAAATCAGCGGCCGAAAAGATGGCGATCGAGACAATTGCCAAACGGATTGCCGGCGACACCAAGGTAGAGAGTCACCTTGAAATCGTGCCGCCCAAATAGCTATTAACCAACAAACAAATCACGAAAGAAGAGATATTACTAATGAATTCGAACATTTCAGTTTACGGTATTTTCCAGAACCGCTTGCAGCTCGAGAATGGGCTGGACCGCATCAGAGCGGAGGGGTTCCGCGCAGATGACATTTCCGTTCTCCTGCCCGAATCGATGAGCACGAAGGATATGGGCATCGAGAATTCGACGAAATTGCCCGAAGGCGCTGTGACTGGTGGCGCCGCGGGCGCAGTCACCGGCGGCGTCCTTGGATGGCTCGTCGGAATCGGCATGCTCGCCATCCCTGGAGTCGGCCCGCTTATCGCGGCGGGGCCGATAATGGCGGCCCTGGCCGGCATGGGCGCAGGCGCAGCCGTCGGCGGAGTTGCCGGCGGCCTGGTGGGCTTGGGAATGCCCGAGTATGAGGCGCAGCGGTACGAAGGCCGCGTCAAGAACGGCGGCATTTTAGTGTCGATCCACTGCGATAACAGCGATTGGGCGGCTCGCGCGAAGAAGATATTCGAGACCGTTGGCGCGGCGGACATCTCGTCCTCCGGCGAAGCGAGCGCCGACTACACAAGCACAGATAAGGCTGCCGCCCACACGACCAGGTACTAACAACCGGTACATCGGCCCGCACGCATCGCGCGGCGGGCCGATGTTTTACAAAGGATAAAGAAAATGACAAAAACATTTATCGTCGGAATCACCCTGTTAATTACGACGCTTCACAGCGCTGACGGTCCGCAAACACGACTGGAACGCCAGATACGGCATGAACTGGTGATGCTTCCCTACTATGGAGTATTTGATCGGCTCGTCTACTCGGTAAATGGTGGAAAAGTGACTTTGATGGGTGAAGTGACGCGGCCCACTTTGAAATCTTCAGCCGAGAACGTTATAAAGGACATCGAAGGCATACGGAGCGTGGAGAACAAAATCAAGGTCCTGCCCCTATCACCGAACGATGACCGATTGCGACTGGCGCTCTATCAGGCAATATATGGTCATTCGGCTCTCAATCGCTACGCATTGCAGGCAGTTCCTTCTATTCACATTATTGTCGACAAAGGCAACGTAGTCCTGGACGGCGTTGTGACCAATGACGGGGATAGAACCATCGCGAACCTGCAAGCTAATTCCGTCTCCGGCGTATTTGCGGTCCAGAACAACCTCCAAATTGAGGGCTCCGAGACAAGAGTAAATCAAACAAAGCGGAACAAGTAGCCTTTTCAAATCCCGGCGTACCAGGAGTAACTCTTGCCCTTCGGCAACTCATCGAGATTATCGGTCACCTTCAGGCGATTGATAAATTTGACGCTTTTGTAGCCAAGCTGCCGCGGTACGCGCAGGCGCAGCGGACCGCCGTGACCCACCGGAAGCTCGCCGCCATTCATCCCGTAGGTGAGCAGCGTTTGCGGATGCATGGCATCGGCCATATCGACGCTGCCCAGCCAGTTGCGTTGGATCGAGTAGTAGAGAACATACCGCGCTTGCGGAAGTATCCCCGCGGCGTTCAAGACCTCAGCCAATGGCACGCCGGTCCACTCGGCGATAAAAGACCAGCCCTCTTCACAGGCCAATTGCGTGATCTGGCTGCGCGACGAATGCGCCTTGAGATCAGCCAGCGACAACGATGCCGGGCGTGCGACCAAGCCCTCAATGGCGATCCGCCAGTCCGCAAACCCTCCGGCCTCCAAGTGCTTGAATTCGGCATCCTTGGGAGGCTTGCCGTTAGCGTACGGTGTCTTCGAAATCTCGCTGCGAGGAAACTCCCGCGCCAATGAGTTCGCCGTCAGGATCCGGTGCGAAGCGTACGTCAACGTGTGGCCAAGGCCGTAGATGCCGCCGCAATCGGGGGGGATCAGGCCGTGGCGATCCGCCATCCGGGCGGCCACGGCCAGCCCGGATACACCCGCGGTTGCGGCGAGTCCGGCAGTGATCAGTTTTCGGCGGGAAAGGGTGTTCATGAATGCTCCTTCTGTGCTTCGGCGCGACCCGTGATCATGGCTCGCATGCGGTTCCTGAATCCAGCCAGACAAACCATCCCGATGTGAACGATTAGGAATAGTGCGAGCAGCGCCGTGTCGAAAAAATGTAAGGTGCGCGCCGATTGTTGGCCGCCGAACACCGTCATCGCACCGGGAAACGCGGACACCACGGCGGGAGACATCGCCAAGCCGGTCCAGATCATCAACGGGAACAGAACGAAGATCACGCACAGATAGGTGAGACGCTGCAGCACGTTATAAGACCAGGCTTCTTCTGCACCGGGCGGTTTGAGGCGTAAATGGCCGGCGAGGATGCGCGATAGCGAAACCCACCGGAGATCGGACCCGGACGGGAACAACTGGTTTCGGAAATGTCCCGTAAGCAGGCCCCAAGCGACATACAGCAATCCGGTCAGGACGGCAATCCATGCGGCCTCAAAGTGCAAAGACCGGCTCCATCCGTTTTGGTCTGGAAGCACAAAACTGTATCCGGTCGGCAACGATGCCCTGGAGGCCGGGATCGGGAGATTGAAGAGCGATGGAGTGAGGACATTGCCGGCTTCGCCCCAATAAAAGCGTGGGTGCGAGATGACAATTTCGATGCCGCTAACGAGCAGGGCGAGGAAGCACAGCGCGGTCAGCCAGTGCGTGACGCGGACGACGGCGGAATGGCGGGGAGTCGTCGCGGCGGCTTGGACGACAGAAGACAGACTCGGGTGAACGGCAGAATCGGCCATGGAATGGATCGTATCATTTCCCGTCGCGCTTGTGGCCGCCGCCGGATTGGGAGAATAATAAGATTCACCTTGCATCGGCGAATTGATAAATTAAGGACGAATTCCATGAAGCTCCCATTCCTCATTTTCGTAGCCGGTTCGCTTTTCGCGCAGCTTCCCAACGACGCACTGCTGCCCGATATCCAGGAGCAGATCCCAAACCATCTGCAGATCCAGAACGAGCAGAAGAAGGAGATGCTCCGCTTCACTACGGGCCATGTCAATCTCGGGAAGGGCCCATTGCAGATACGGGGCGGCAATCAGATTGCGCCGTGCGTGGTCAGCGGAGTGCCTTTCGCGGAATGCACGCATGCCACGCAGGAAATCCTGGACGCCAACGGCAGCGTGGTCGCCACGCATCTGGCCGGCGTCGCGGTGTTCCATCCCGAACACAACCACTGGCATCAGGGGGATGTGGCGCTGTTTGCAATTCGCGCCGGATCGCTGAACGGTCCGTTGGTAGGCACCGGCACAAAGGTGACTTTCTGCCTGGTCGACACCGAACGCGTCGATTCGGTCAAGACCACGAAAACGCGCACGTACTGGGATTGCAACGCGGCGTTGCAGGGGATTTCGCCGGGCTGGGTGGACACCTATCACCACTCCACGCCTGGTCAGGAGTTGGAGATCACGGGCGCGCCGGAGGGAATCTATTACCTCACCCATCTGGCCAACCCGGAGAAGAATTGGCTGGAATCCAATTACAACAACAATTCGGCGTGGGTCAAGTTTAAGCTGGTTCGGCAGGGCGCCAATCCGAAGGTTGAAATTCTTGAGACCTCGCCGTGTGTGGCAGGGTTGACGTGTCCGAGTCCGGCGAATCCGTAATTGAGCGGCTACGGCGGCAGTCCCATGCGGCGCCGCAGGTCGTGGTACAGCCAGATAAGCCAGTGCGAATGATCCTGGTAGGCTTTTCCCAGCCATTCAAATGTCTGCTCTTTATCGCCCAGACCGGTATAGATCGTTGCGATGTCGAAGGGCGCGACGTATCGCTTTGTCGAGTTCCGCTTCCATTCTTCCAGGACCTTCCGCGCCCGGTCCCGTTGGCCCGACGCCGCATAAACATGCCCGAGCGCGCCTACAATTAGTGGGTCGCCTCCCGAATTGCTTCGTTTGGCATCCCCTTCTGCTCAAAAGCCCACGCGAGGTACAGGTGTGCCGAGGCGAAGTTCACGTCTATGTCGGCTCGGCGCGCCAGCGGCGGTTCCGCGGATTTGCTCGGGCGACATGTAGCCGGGGGTGCCCATCACCACGCCGTCGATTGTCTCGGTGGAGTCGTCCGAGGCGGCCGCCGAATCCCGATGCGCCAGTCCGAAGTCGAGAATCTTCACGCGGTCATCGGCGGTGAGAAAGATATTGGCCGGTTTTAGATCACGGCGGATAATGCCCTTGGAATGCGCGGCGGCGATTTCGACGGCATTGCGCCAGGGGATGGGCGACTTTGTCAGGCGCGTTTGGATTGTCTCGCCTTCCAGAAGTTCCGTGACTAAAAACCAAATGCCTTGCTCGTTGCCCACATCGTAAATGGCGAGAGTGTTCGGGTGCGAGAGCGCGGCGACGGCTTTGGCCTCCCGCTGGAAACGCGCCAGCGCTTGCGGGTCATTGGCTAAATGTTCCGGCAGAACTTTGATCGCCACGTCGCGGTTGAGGCGCGTGTCGCGCGCGCTAGACCTCGTAGGGGCCCAGGCGCGTTCCTTTTCGCCTGGTTCTAACTCAACCGGATGGCCAAACGTGACAAACTAAACGAAAGATATGCAAGTCGTGACCATCGGCAACCGTACCGACGAACCGCCCAAGGAAGAAACGCGCGAAGGGAATTACTTCGTTTCCAACTATCCGCCCTTCTCCTTCTGGAAGCCGGAACGCGCGCGCGAAGCCATTGCCGCGCTTGACCAAACGCCCCCCGCGGACACGCCGCTTGGCATTTACGTTCACATTCCGTTCTGCCGCAAACGCTGCCATTTTTGCTATTTCAAGGTCTATACCGGAATGGACGCCACCCAAATCGAGGCGTACCTGGACGCGGTTCGCAAGGAGTTAGCGCTCTACGTTGAACGGCCGATAATCGGCGGCCGCAAGCCGCGTTTTATTTATTTCGGCGGGGGCACGCCCTCGTTTCTTTCGACGAAGCAGCTCGGCGGCCTGGTGGACGAAATGAAGCGCCTGCTGCCATGGGACGAAGCCGAGGAAGTGACCTTTGAATGCGAACCGGGCACGCTTACCGAGGGCAAGTTGAAAATGCTGCACGAGATCGGGGTGACGCGGCTGAGCCTGGGAATTGAGAATTTCAACGACGAGCTTCTGCGGGCGAACGGCCGGGCGCACGTCTCTAAAGAAATCGACCGCGCGTACCGTTTCTCGCGCGCCGCCGGCTTCCCGCAAATCAATATCGATCTGATCGCCGGGATGGTCGGCGAGACGGAGGAAAACTGGCGGGAAACCGTGCGACGCGCGGTTGAACTGGCGCCGGACAGCGTCACCATTTATCAGATGGAAGTGCCGTTCAATACGACGATCTCGAAGGAAATGCGCAGCCACGGCGAGGAAGTGGCCCCGGTGGCCGGCTGGCCAGTGAAGCGAGCCTGGGCCAATTACGGCTTCTCCGAATTTGAGGCGGCGGGGTACACGGTGACGAGCGCTTATACCGCCGTTCGCGATCCCGCGAAAGCCGCCTTCGTCTACCGCAATCTGCTGTGGGCCGGCGCCGATATGATCGGGCTGGGCGTCTCGTCGTTCTCACACGTCGGCGGGACCCATTACCAGAACGAACATCAGTACGAGACGTATACGGACCGCTTGATCAACGGCGAACTGCCCATTTTCCGCGCCCTTACGCCGGCCCCGCTGGAGCGTTTCGTTCGCGAGTTCATTCTGCAGATGAAGCTTGGCTCGGTGAGCCGTCCATACTTTCTCGGCAAGTATGGCGTGGATATGAACGAGCAGTTCCATTTCGAGCTTTCCGCCATTCGCGACCAAGGCTTCCTGACTTTTGACGACCAGGGCGCACGGCTCAACCGGCAGGGGCTGCTACAGGTCGACCGGCTGCTGCACCAATTTTTCCTGCCCGAACACCGTAACGCGCGCTACGCGTGAGTCGATCGAATGGCCCACAGCTTCAAACTCCAGCGCCGCGTTGAGTTCTCCGAAACCGACATGGCCGGCATCGTTCATTTCAGCAATTTCTTCCGCTACATGGAGGCCGCCGAGCACGCCTTCTTCCGGTCGATCGGCCTGAGCATCGCTCCCGGCGGCGCGGATTCCGTTGGCTGGCCGCGCGTGCACGCGGACTGCGATTTTCGCAAGCCTCTGCGTTTTGAAGACACCGTTGAGATCGACCTTCTGGTTCGAGAGAAGCGGGAGCGGAGCCTGGTGTATACCGTAATCTTCCGCAAGGTCAACGCGGATCCCGTTCACGAAGTGGCCCGCGGCAGCCTGGCCGTCGCCTGCATTCGCAAGGACGCCGCCACAGGAACGATGATTAGCATCCCGATCCCAGCCGACATCGCCAACCGCATCGAAGCCGCGCCGCCGGAGATGTTTTGAACCGCTCCGGGATCCAATCTTTTCAACTGGCCCGGCTGCAAGAACTCCGCCGCGCGCTTGTGCCGGCGAACCTTTTTTATTCTCAAAAGCTGACAGCGGAATTCAGCAGTCTGGCGGAATTCGCCGCCCGCGTTCCTTTCACCACCAAAGCGGAATTCGTCGAAGATCAACGACTCCATCCGCCGTTTGGCACCAACTTGACGTACCGCGTTGCGGCCTACACTCGATTCTGCCAAACCAGCAGCACCACCGGCCACCCGCTCCGCTGGGTCGATACCGAGGAGAGTTGGGACTGGATGCTGGACTGCTGGACACGCGTGTATGAAGCCGCCGGAGTCGCAAAAGCCGACCGCATTTTTTTCGCCTTCTCCTTCGGCCCGTTCCTCGGTTTCTGGACCGCCTTCGACGCGGCTACGCGCCTGGGCTGCCTGGCCATTCCCGGCGGTGGAATGAGCAGCACCGCCCGTCTGCGCACGCTGATCGATACTCGCGCCAACGTGCTGTGCTGCACGCCGACTTATGCCGTCCGGCTGGCCGAAGTCGCACGCCAAGAAGAGGTCGATCTTTCCGCTCTCGCGGTGAAAACGATTATCGTCGCCGGTGAACCAGGCGGCAGCGTTCCCGGCACGCGCGCGATGCTCGAACGGCTCTGGCCCGGAACGCGCATCGTCGATCACCACGGCATGACCGAGACCGGACCCGTGAGCTACGAGTGCCCGCTTCGCCCCGGCGTTTTGCACGTGCTCGAAACAGAATTCTTTCCGGAAATTGTCGACCCACACAGCGGCGATTCCGTGCCCGATGGGCAGACCGGCGAACTGGTGATCACCAATCTTGGGCGCATCGCTTCTCCGGTTATTCGCTACCGCACCGGAGACATCGTGCAGCCCAGCCCCGCCGGCCGGTGCGAATGCGGGAGTCATGAAATGGCGCTCGAAGGCGGCATTCTGACGCGCCGGGATGATATGGTTGTCATTCGTGGCGTCAACGTTTATCCCAGCGCCATTGATGATGTTCTACACGCCTCCGGAAGCGTTGTCGAGTACCGCGTGGAAATCCTCACCGTTCGTTCCATGACCGAAATTCGCATCGAAATCGAGCCGGAACCCGCCGCCGGCGAAGGGTTGGCGCCCCATTTGGAATCGGCGCTTCGCGACGCGCTGGGCCTGCGTATTCCCGTGCACATCGTCGGCACGGGCACGTTGCCCCGATTTGAAATGAAAGCGAAACGCTGGGTCCGGACCGCGCAATGAACGTCCCGATCGAACATATTCTGCTGCTCGTCCTGCTCCAATTGAGCGTCATCATCGCCGCGGCCCGGCTGTTCGGGATGCTCTTTCGCCGCTTCGGCCAGCCGCAGGTGTGCGGCGAAATCATCGCCGGGCTGCTACTTGGCCCTTCCGTCTTCGGCCGCTACTTTCCCGAGATCTCGGCGCAGGTTTTCAGCCCGATCGTCAACCCTGTCTTGAGCGTGATCAGCCAGATCGGCCTTGTCCTGGTGATGTTCCTGATCGGACTCGAATTCGACTTCAGCCATCTGAAGAAAAATCGGCGCGCCGCGCTCTCGGTCTCTCTGGCCGGCGTCCTTCTGCCGTTCGGACTCGGCATGGGGCTCGGCGGATTCCTGCACCGGCAACTGGCGCTGGATGGCAACTGGCTCCATTTTTCGCTGTTCATGGCCACCGCGTTCTCCATCACGGCCATCCCCGTGCTGGGGCGGATCCTCATCGAGTTGAAACTGAACCGGACGATGATCGGCTCGCTTACCATCACCGCCGCCGCGTTGAACGACGCCGTCGGCTGGGTGCTGCTGGCGCTCATAACCGCCATTTCGCAGGCGGCGTTCGACCCGTGGAATTTCGCGGGTATGATTGCCGGGATCGGCGTCTTTGCACTGGTCATGTTCCTGATCGTCCGGCCGCTGACGATTCGCTGGATTGCCTCCGGGCCGCTCTCGCTCGACTCGGTAGCCATGCTGCTGATCCTGATCTTCCTCTCCGCCATCGCCACAAACCTGATCGGTATCTTCTCCGTCTTCGGGGCGTTCCTATTTGGCGCGATTCTGTATGATCAAGGCCATTTCGTGGCCGCCATTCGCGCCCGCCTCAGTGACTTCGTCACTGTCTTCTTCCTGCCGATTTTCTTCACGTTCACAGGCCTGCGGACGGATATCGGCTCGATGTCCGGCGGCGAACTGTGGTTGCTGTGCGGACTTGTTCTACTGACCGCGACGGCGGGGAAATTCGGCGGCTGCGCGCTGGCCGCCCGGTGGAACGGGCTCTCCTGGCGGCAGGCGTCCGCGATTGGAATCCTGATGAACACACGGGGCCTGATGGAGCTGATCGTCATCAATATCGGCTTCGACCTGGGCATCATCCCGCGCCCGGTGTTCTTCATGCTCGTATTTATGGCGATTGTGACCACTTGCATGACGGCGCCGGTCCTGCGGCGGCTGCGGCCGGAACTGGCGTAGCCGGCCGTTCAGCGCCGCTCCGAGGGCATTATCAGCCGCCCCTACTCGTAGTCTTTCATCAATACGTCAAACTTCCGGCGCATTTCTTTCAATTCCGCGTCGATGGATTCATGCTGTTTCCATAAATTAATCGTCTGGACACTGTAGTAATAGAACGCCGCCGGATCGTCGAGTTCCGTCCGCAACTTCTCCAGTAAATACTACGACTACGGCTCCACGACATCGCCTGCGCTCAAAGTAGTCGGTGGCCGGAGCTTGGAGAAACCTCGCGACAAGGTCGTCCTGTTATCCAGAAACTTGAACCCCGCATTCAACTGCGATCAATGCAAGAGCCAGCCTGCCACCCAAATCTGCACCGAGTGCGCCTGGAATAACAAGGGCTGGCGCTGTAGTTCCTGCGCCGCCGCCCACGAGTGCGGGACAGAGATGTTTCTGCCTGTCGTTAACTCCCCCTCCTCGGGCTAGGACCTCACTCCAGTGCCGCCAATTTGTTCTCCAGGTCTTGCCTTCGCCCGGCCTCGGGAATGTAAAGGCCAGCGGCGCCCATCACGTAGACTCGAATCGCCTTCAGGCCCGCTTTGTTCAGTGTTTCCGCCGTTTGGTTACACTTCGGCACTTGCCGGCCCACGATCCCCAGCGCCTTCTCGGCTGGTATGAAAGCGCTGACCGTTCGCAGTAAATCCGCATAGGCCGCGCTAGGCATGGTGAATCTCCGCCGCGCTGCCGATACCCTTAACTTCGGCTTCGGCTCCGTTCACGTGGAGGGGGAGTTGATAGACGGCCTTCCGCATGTCGTCGGCGTGCGCATTGAGTTCTTCGCAGATGATCTCCGCCTCGACGTCGCCGCTTGCCTGCCGCTTGTTCGATTCGGCGATCCGGCCCACGCATTCGGAAAGCAGCGTCGCTCCCGGTCCCAATGACCGCATCAGACCGTCCAACGGCACCACGATGCTCAGCATAAAATACCACGATAGTCCGCAGGCCGCCGACAGCGCGAGCCCAGCCAACGCCAGTGCCCAGAAACGGTAACTCGTGTCGTATTCGACTCTTGCCTTCAACAGAACATCGAGTTCCGCCGCCGCGCTTCGCCAAATCGCGAAACTGGCGCGCATCGCCGACACTCCCGCCGCCTGGAACTGGGCGCCCGCCTCGCCGTCCGACGCTTTTTCCGTCATCGCGATGAACGATTCAGCGCTTGCTTTGTACGCAGCCAGCGCGGGCGTCAGAACCAGTTGGAGGCTTGGGCTCGTGCCATAGAAACCAGCGTCTTCTTTGATCGCTGTGGTCACGCCGGCGTCAACGCGATCCAAATCGCATTCCTTCAACATGGCAGCGTCCATGCCGGCGCGCTTCCGCCATCCGTCGATCCCCTGGCTGCTTTCCCGCAGCATTTTCCAGTGCCGCGATTGTGTCTGCGGCAGCGCAACGACGACCGCGTCCATCAAATAATAACTGTCCAAATCCGGGTCCAGAATCAGGTTCGACGTATCCCCGGCATGCCCGATCATCGCCCGCAGGTCGCCGTTGAGTTTCGCGTATTTGACCGGTTCGGCCGCGCATTTCCCCGCGCCGATCCCCTCCCACTGCGCCTCCAACAACGGAATCGTCAAATGAGCGCGATCCCGTTTCGCCAGCCCTTCGACCGTGAACTCCAACAGGCTGCCGTATTTCGCGTTCTGCACTTTCAACGCATGCAGAGCCGCGTTCACACGGTTGGTGATCGCGCCGCAATCGCTCCCCGTCATTACCGCCAATTCGTGTTCCTGGACAGCTTCTAAAACATCCGCCAACGGCCTTAAATACGCCGTCCCCGCCAATTCCTTCGTAGCGAACGAGATGCGGCCGTTGATATTGGCTACAGTCAGATACAATAACACTCCTATCGGCAGCGAAAAGCTAACTGCAATCAGGACGATTTTCGAGCGAACGCTTGATTTTGTCATTTTTTCCCTTGTGCGCAAGCCATCGTTGGCAGCGCGGTTAAGCACCTTATCGGGCCTTCCTTGGGGGATATGAGCCAAACAACAGGTTTCGCAATCGGAGACCGCACGCTACACTCAATCTGTGGACACTGGCGACGTTACCACTCTCTTAAAGCGCTGGAGCAGCGGCGATGCCTCCGCTCTCGATGCCCTTGCTCCGCTCGTCTACGCTGAACTCCGCCGGCTCGCCAAGCGACACATGACACGGGAGCCAGCCGATCATACGCTCCAAAGTACCGCCCTGGTCAACGAAGCCTTCCTCCGCCTTATCAAGCACCCGGAAGTCCAATGGCAGGACCGCGCCCATTTCTTCGCCGTCAGCAGCCAGATGATCCGCCGCATCCTGGTCGACCACGCCCGCCAGAGCCACGCAGCCAAGCGCGGTGCCGGCGTCATCCATATCGCCATTGAGGAAAATCTCGGCCTTTCCGCGCCGCGCGCCCTGGAACTGCTTGCTCTCGACGACGCCCTTGACGCTCTCGCCCAACTCGACCCCATCCAAGCCAAAGTCGTCGAGTTTCGCTTTTTCGGCGGTCTTTCCGTCGAAGAGACCGCGTGCGCCCTCCATGTCGCCCCGCGCACCGTCATCCGTTATTGGAGCACGGCCCGCCTCTGGCTCCTGCGCGAACTCAGCGGCAAAAAAAGTTAAGCGGGCCTGTCCTGGAATTCCGCCATTCGGCGCTAACCTCTATGAACGGTCCACACGATGAGTTCTCCGCGCCATAATTCCCCGGCCAACCAATCCCCCGCAGGCCAATCCAGCATGGTATGCTCTGGCACTGTGGACTCGACTCCTGGTGCGCGCAAATGGGAACAGGTCCGGGAAATTT
>SHUN01000022.1 GCA_009697495.1 Bryobacterales bacterium
CTTGTGCTCAGTTAGAGTTGCCCACTCCATGCGCCGCACCTTGGTCCGCAAGCCATAGGTGGGCAAGGCGTTATCATCCCAGGCCCTGCCGGGCCGACGGGTCAATTCTGGAGAGCATACCCGGATCATTTCTGGAGAGTGCCGAAGGCCTGGGATTTCTGAAAACGGGTTCGCCAGCCGAGCAGCGCTTGCGGGCCGAAGACCGCCGCCGCGCGCAAGATCTATACAATATCGCCTCGCGCGTCCAAGGCCATTGGCAAAACCAAAAAACGCTTCCCGCGACGATGGACGAGTTGACGGCCGGCGCCGCCGCGGGGCTTACGCTCAAGGATCCATTCACACAGGAGCCCTACGTCTATGCCGGGCTGGCCGCGCCGAAGTATCAGTTGTGCGCCGTCTTCGCCACAGCAACGCCTTCAATTCCCAATCAGCCCCGCCCCGCCTGGGCGCATGGAAAAGGCTACGAGTGTCTGAACCTCGACGCGTCGACATCGCCCGAATACCCCTAACGCAACGCCGCCAGCGCCGCCTGAATATACGGCTCCCGCTCCGCTTCAATCTCATCGCCCTTTTCAACGCCCAACGCCTGATTCACAATTTCCTGCCGAAGCCGGAACCGGATCCACTCCGCGCTCGCAAACCACTCTCCAATTCCAGGCTGCACACGGTTCTGCGACAGATAGGCTCGGAACTTGTCGATCATGTCCGCCGGCGGTTCGAACTTTGCGGTCACTACTGGCTTGGACCGTAAAAACTCGGTCGCGAACACGGTATACGAGCCCGACGCCTCCAGGAATTGTTCAAGCCGTTTGGTGGCCAAAGGCTGCACCGATTGGTCCGGCTCAATCCCGCCGCCGCCCCGCACTTCCCTGCCCTTATCGGTCTTATAAACCTGTGCGGGCTTCAAAGTGGAATGCTCCAGTTGCATCCCCTCCAGAGGCTTCTGAATGCTGCGCCCGCTCGGCGTGTAGTAGAACGCCGTCGTCAACGCGAGCGCCGTCCCCTCGCGCAGCGGCATTACGTTCTGCACCAGCCCTTTACCAAAAGTCGGCTCGCCAACGATTACCGCGCGGTCATGATCCTGCAACGCGCCCGATAAAATTTCCGCCGCGCTTGCCGTCTTTGCAGTCACAATCACAGAGATTGGAAACGGATACGGCACGCTGATCGACGGCACTTTTTCCTCCGCGCTAACGCGCCGCCCCTTGGCCGAAAGAATCACTTGCCCCGGCTGCAAAAACAGCGCCGCCGCGTCGAGCGCCGACGATACCGCGCCGCCCGGATTATTACGCAAATCCAGCACCAAGCCCTTCAGCTTCGCCCCGCCCAGCTTCTCAATCGCGTCCTTCATATCGCGCGCCGTACTCTCATCGAAAGATGCCACACGCAAATAGCCGATACCCGTCTCCAACAAAAACGCGCGCTCCACCGATGGCGCCTGCATTTCCTGCGGCGTCAGCGTGAACTGCAGCGGCCGCGCGTTGCCCGGCTTCCGCACGTGTACCATCGCCTGCCCCTGCCTGGCGTCGGAAAGGACTTGAATCAGTTGCTCCGGCGTCAACGGGCCCAGCGCAATATTGTTGATCGCCACGATCTCGTCACCGGCGCTGATCCCGGAGCGCTGCATCGGCGTCCCGGCGATGGTCTGCAACACGATAACGCGCCCAGGGAGAATGCTGACAACGCTGCCAAATCCCTTCACCTCGCTGCGCTGCATTCGCTTCAACTGCCCAAACTGCTCCGGATCCATAAACGCCGAATGCGGATCGAGCCGGCGCAGCATCCCCGGAATGATGCCGCCGTAGAAAGCACGTTCGCTGTTCACAGCGTCGGCACCATGTTCGTCCATAATTCGCAAAACGCCAAAGATTTTTCGAACAGACTGTTCCAGATCATCCTCGGCGCGGAGGCATACGGACGCGAGCAAAATGAGAAAGATGCGTGGCACAGTTTACTTGGAGTAGCGCGTCGCCGTTTTCGTTTCGTGCCGTTCCAGGGCCAACGCAATTAAGCGGTCCAGAAGCGCCGAATAGGACACGCCACTGTACTCCCACATTTTTGGAAACATGCTGATGGACGTAAACCCGGGAATGGTATTCACTTCATTGACGAAGATCTCTCCCGACGCACCATCCATCAGGAAATCCACACGGCTCATGCCCTGTACTTCGCAAGCGCGACAGGCCGCCACCGCCAACCGCCGCATTTCAGCGGTTTGCTCCGCGCTCAATTTCGCCGGCAGCTCGATCACCGCCTTGTCCAGCAAATATTTGTCTTCGTAGTCGTAGAACTCGCGCGATGGAAAAATCTCGCAGGGAATCGACGCTTCCAACGGATCGTTCCCCAGAACCGAGCATTCAAACTCCCGCCCGATAACTGCTCGTTCAATGATGATCTTCGTGTCAAACTCGGCCGCGGCGAGAAGCGCCGCTTCCAATTGCGCGCGATTTTTCGCCTTGGCAACTCCCACGCTCGACCCCAGATTCGCCGGCTTCACAAACACCGGATACGCGAATTTCGCTTCAATCGCGCCGGCGTCCAAATGCCCGCGAAACTGCGTCGAAAAATCCACTACCGGCAGCCCATGCGCGCGGCAGACGAGTTTCATGACTTCCTTGTCCATCGCCAGCGCGCTGCCCAGCACGCCCGGCCCGACGTACGCCAAATCGGCCAATTCCAGCAGGCCCTGCATCGTGCCGTCTTCGCCAAAAGTGCCGTGCAGCGCCGGGAACACAACATCAATGCCCCCATTGGCGCCAGGCTGCGGCAGTATCGGACCCGGCTGCCATTCGCCCGTTTTCGTAATGAAGATTTCGCGCACGTCATACTTCTCGCGGTCCAACGCCGCCAGTATCGACTGGGCCGATCGAATAGAAATCTCATGCTCCCCGGAGCGCCCGCCAAAAACGACGGCGATTGTTTTCTTCATAGAATTCGCTTCCCTAATGCCGACATCATCAACTCCACCGCCAAATCCGCCGTGCGGTTCGCAATATCCAAAACCGGATTCACTTCCACCACTTCCAATGAAACCAGCCGCGCCGTGTCCGATAACAGCTCCATCGCCAAATGCGCCTCTCGATACGTGATGCCGCCACGAACCGGCGTCCCCACGCCGGGCGCTTCGTCCGGATCCACTGCGTCCATATCGAACGACAAATGAATCCCCGCCGTCCCCGTGGAAGCGATTTCAATAGCCTCCGCCATCACCCTCGGCAGGCCCTTCTCATCAATATCGCGCATCGTAAACGCGCGCACGCCGGACTTCTTCACATGCGGCGCTTCCAACGCATCGACGTCGCGAATACCAACCAGCGCCACGTTGCGCGGATCCACTTTCGGCGCGTATCCGAACAGGTGCGTCAACTGCTTCGGCCCTTTGCCAATCAGACACGCGAGCGGCATGCCATGCACGTTTCCGCTCGGCGAGGATTGCGGCGTGTTCATGTCGCAATGCGCATCCACCCAGATGACGCCGACTTTCTCTCCGCGCCGGTGAAAGTGATTCGCGATCCCGGAAATAGACCCCGCGGCAATCGAGTGATCGCCGCCCAAGACCAGCGGCACCTTTCCCTGCCCCGCCGCGTGCTGGACCTTCTCCGCCAGCCGCAAACAGGTCTCGGCAATCTGCGCCAGATACCGGGCCCGCTTCGGTCCGGGCGGTGAATTTTCCGCCTGCTCCACGGCCACGTTGCCCAGGTCCTCCACCTTATAACCAAGCGATGCGATACGGCTATGGATGTTGGCGACACGAATCGCCGACGGCCCCATGTCCACGCCGCGCCGGCCGGCCCCCAGATCCATCGGCGCTCCAATAATGGCGATCGTGCTCTGCCGCATCATAGGCGTTACGGCCGCGTGCGATACAACATGCGCGGATAGGCGATGCACTCACGAATATGCTCCGTACCGCACATCCACGCGACGAACCGCTCCACGCCCATGCCAAATCCGCCGTGCGGCACGGTTCCGTATTTGCGCAGATCCATATACCAGTTAAACGCTTCGGGCGGCAGATCGTGTTCCTTCAATCGCCGCAGCAATAGTTCCGGATCGTGTATGCGCTGGCCACCGCCGATGATCTCGCCATACCCTTCCGGCGCGATGACATCGACGCCCAGCGCCAATTTTTCGTTGTGTTCATCCGGCTGAAAGTAGAATGCCTTGATCTCGCTCGGATAGCGGTCTACCATCACCGGCCGGTCAAATTCCTGCGTCAGCAGCGTCTCGTCCGTGTTGCCGAAATCGCCGCCCCAAGTGATCTCGCTGCCCTTGCCGGCAAGGATTTTCACGGCGTCGTCATAGCTCATCCGCGGAAACGGCGCCTGCACCGATTCCAGCTTCTTGACGTCCCGCTCCAACACTTCCAACTCGGCCCGCCGGTTCTCCAGCACCCGGCCCACGCAATAGACAACCAGCCCCTCGGCCAGCGCCTTCACATCTTCCAAATTGGCAAAAGCCATCTCCGGCTCCACCATCCAGAACTCTGTCAAATGACGCCGCGTCTTGGATTTCTCCGCGCGAAACGTCGGGCCGAAACAGTACACTTTTCCCAACGCCATCGCGTTCGCTTCGTTATATAGCTGGCCGGATTGCGTCAGGTACACGATCTCGTCTTCGAAGTACTTCACTTCAAAAAGAGTCGAGGTTCCCTCGCAGGCCGCCGGAGTAAAAATCGGTGTATCCACCAGCGTAAAGCCCTGATTGTCGAAGTAGTCGCGAATGGCTTTGATCACTTCATGGCGCACACGCAGAATCGCCGTTTGCCGCCGCGAACGCAGCCACAAGTGACGATGGTCCATCAGAAAATCGACCCCGTGATCCTTCGGCGTGATCGGATACGGATCGGACTCGGGCACCCGCTGCAGAATTTCCGCCGACTCCACATCCAGTTCAAATCCGCCCTGCGCCCGCGCCTCCGCCCGCACCTTTCCGGTGACGATCAGCGACGATTCCTGCGTCAAATCCTTCAACGCTTCAAACAACTCTTCCGGCAGATTCGCCTTCACCGCGACGCATTGGATGATCCCCGACCCATCGCGCAGCAGCGGAAAACAGATCTTTCCCGACCGCCGCAAGTTATACAACCAACCGGCGATCGACACGGTTTGCCCATCGTGCCTGGCGATTTCGGCAATGCGAACGCGGGGTGCGGACATACTAAAAAGACTCCAAATTCTTGAATATTTTCCGAATCGCTTCCAGCGGTTGCGGGAACTCCGGCGACTCCTTCAACTCCAATAACAGCGGATACTGATGCTCCCGCGCGCGCAGCATCGGCATCACTTTCGCCCACGGAATGCTGCCCCCGTTGGCCAGCGTGGGGAACAGATGCGCGTCCTTCACGCCGTCGTTGTCATGCACGTGCAGCGAGCGGATCCGGTCCTTCAATAGCTCGAACTCTTTTTCAACACCGCCCATGATATGAGCATGACCCGTATCGAAACAAAATCCCATATCGAGGTGCGTTTGCCCCAGGAACAGCAACAGCTTCTCCGCGCTGGAAAGCCCGTTTGGAATATTTTCCAGCAAGATCTCCACGCCGCGATGCTTGGCAAACAGCCGCAATTCGTCCAGGCTGGCAAATCCGGCGTCGAATTTGCCATCGTCATAGTCGTCCTGCGGCCCGCCCAGATGCTGCACCAGGTAGCGAAACGGCACCTGCTCGGCAATCTCCAGAGCGCGCTTGATTTCATCGCAAGCGGCGATGCGCTTCGCCTTCACCAGATGCGCAATATTGACGATGGATTGCGGCCCGCTTCTCCCATTGGCGTCGTCGTTATACATCGGCGAATGCAGCGAGTGCAGTTTCAGCTCCGAATCGCGAAACCAATGCGCGAGCTCGTCGATTTGCGCATGGTTGTGATAGTCCAGATGCTGACGGGCGCAAAATATTTCGACGGCCGAAATACCGCTCCCGGATAGCTTGTCCAGCGCGGCGGTCGTCAAACGATGATTGATAAAGTAGTGCATCGAAATAGCGTGATTCATTGGGTTTGGTCTAGCGATCAATAGCCGGCGGCTTTGCCTTCCACACGCGGGTCCGATGCGCCGGCCAGCCAGCCGGTCTCTTCAAATTGGATCACCGCCATCTCGCAGATATTCCGCACAATCTCCACCGCGTGGCCGCGCTGCTCCAACAGCTTTCGTGTATCGGGAGAAAACTGCGGCTCCATCTGCAACTTGTCCGGACGCCATTGATGGTGGAAGCGCGGAAAATTCACGGCGTCCTGCGCGTTCATCTTGAAATCGATTACGTTCTGGATCACCTGCATCACCGAGGTCAGGATCTTCGTTCCGCCAGGCGTGCCGACAACCAAAAACGGCTTGCCGTCCTTCAACACAATACTCGGTGACATCGAACTCAGCGGCCGCTTATTCGGAATGATCGCGTTCGCTTCGCCTCCCAAAGCGCCGAACATGTTCGGATGGCCCGGCTTCACGGAGAAATCGTCCATCTCGTTATTTAGCAAAAACCCCAATCCGGGAACCGTCACGCCGGAACCATATCCGCCATTCAACGTATAGGTCACCGCCACGCAGTTCCCCTCGCTGTCGACAATCGAATAATGTGTGGTTTCGGTGCTTTCCATTGTTTTCAGGTCGCCGGCTTTTATGGCATCGCTGTTGGTGGCTTTGTCGGGATCAATCGACGCGCGGAGCTTACCAACATAGTTCGCGTTCAACAATTTCGAAACCGGAACCGGCCAGAAATCCGGGTCGCCTAAATGTTCCGCGCGGTCGGCATAATAGCGCCGCATCGCCTCGGCCGAATAATGAATCGCCTGCGCCGAACCCGCCCCCTGCTTCTCGTACCCGGTTTTTTCCAACACCGCCAGCATCTGCAAAATTCCAATTCCGCCCGAAGACGGCGGCGGTGCCGTGATCACTTTATAGCCGCGAAAATCGCCCTCTAGCGGCTTCCGTTCCGCAACCTCGTACTGCTTCAAATCATCCAGCGTGATGACGCCGCCGTGCTTGGCCATCTCCGACGCCAGAATCCGCGCCGTCTCGCCCTCATAGAAATCGCGTGCGCCAAATTTCCGAATCCGCTCCAACACGCCAGCCAACTCCGGCTGCTTCAGCGTTCCGCCCGCTTCATGGAACTCGCCATTCTTTTGAAAAATCCGCTTCGATTCCTCAAATTCCGCCAGGTTCTTCGCACCCTTCAAGGTATTGGCGAGGCCATAGCTAACGGTGAAGCCATCCCGCGCCAATTTCACCGACGGCGCCACAACATCGGCCCATTTCGCCTTCCCGTACTTGCGCTGCGCATACTCCAAGCCCCGCGGCGTCCCCGGCACCCCCGCCGCCCGCCAACCCAACACGGAGTCGCGCGTCGGGTTTCCGTCTTTGTCCAAATACATGTCCCGTGTCGCCTGCAGCGGGGCCCTTTCCCGAAAATCAATAAATGTGGAGCGTCCATCCGCAAACCGGATCAGCATGAATCCGCCGCCGCCGACATTGCCGGCGCTCGGATGTGTGACGGCCAGCGCAAACCCCACCGCCGCGGCCGCGTCGATCGCGTTCCCGCCGGCTCGCAACACCGCCACGCCGGCGTCCGTCGCATTGGCCTCCCGCGACACGACCATCGCCTTTCGCGCCCGCACCGGCTGCGCTCCCGGCATAACGAATGTGGCAAGCAGGAGACAGGCTATCGTTCGGCGCATAAGTATCAGTTTACACCCCTGTCTTTCTCCGCCTCTTCCAATCGAACAACGCAACGCCAGCGGCAACGGAAACATTCAGTGACGCAATCTGCCCGCTCATTGGTATTTGCACCAGCACGTCGCAATGTTTCGCCACTAAGTCGTGTAAACCGTGGCCCTCCGCGCCAATCACAATCGCCGCCGGTTCGGCATACTCCACGCGGTCATAGGTCTGGGTCCCGCGCTCGTCCAATCCGTAAATCCAGTACCCCAGTTTCTTCAACCGGTCCAACGTCTGATTCAGATTCCCGACTTTTACCACCGGCAAATGCGCCAACGCGCCCGCCGCCGCCTTCGCCACAACTTCGGTCACCGGGGCCGCCCGCCGGTCCGGGATCACCACCGCGTCCGCCCCCGCCGCGTGCGCCGTGCGGACTATCGCGCCCAAATTGTGCGGGTCCTCCACGCCGTCCAGCACCACCAGCATTTTCGCTGTCTCCGCCACGTCATCGATAGTTAGATACGCGCTCACAGCCACTATCGCCAGCACGCCCTGATGTACCGCCACGCGGCTCGCCCGGTCCAGCGCCTCGCGAGTCTCAAACCGCACCGTCACCTTCCGCTCCCGGCATAGGTCAATGATCTCCTGCAATCGCGGACCGCCCGCCCCTTTGGCGATCGAAACACGGTCAATCGACTGCCCCGATTTCAGGGCCGCCAGCACGGGATGGATTCCAGCTATGGTTTGCACTTCTATTGATTTTACCGTGTCAAACGCCGCGCACTGCGACATAATGAGGCGAGTGCAGACGCAGGAGCCAATCAAAATCGGCGACGCCATCGAGATCCCGGAGGGGATCGATAGGTCCGTGTTGTTATCCCCTGCCGCCATTCCCAACAAGTTGTACTTCAAAATTGGGGAAGTCGCCCGGCTCACCGGAGTCAAGGCCTATGTCCTACGGTATTGGGAGACGGAATTCAACGGACTCGGTCCGAAGAAATCCGGCACCAATCAGCGCCAGTACCGCCGTAAGGACGTTGAACTTGTTCTCGAAATCAAGCGCCTGCTCTACGAAAAGCGCTTTACCATTGAGGGTGCCCGCAAACATCTCGGTCAGCGAACGAAGGGACTGGCCGTCGCCAGCGCCATTCCCGCCAATAGACCGGCCGCGCAGGGAGCGCTCTTTTCGCTTCACCCGGAGCCGGCCGGGATTCCCAAAGAGAAGATCGATCCACTTCGAAAAGAGCTTAAGGCGATCCTGGACCTGTTGCGGTAGGCGGGCCTAGTGGCCTCCGGCTTTTTTGCGCGCTTCGGGCTTGGCCGCTCCATTCGTCTCTTTCTTGGCCTCGCCCGCCGGCTTCTTTGCCGCCGTCAAATGCCGCACAATGATCGAAATCCGGCGGTTCGACGGATCGTCCGCGTCGCCCTTTTTGCGCAGCGACTGATCGGCAAATCCTCGCACTTCCGCTACTTGATCCAGGCGTACTCCGTGGGCCTGCATGATGCGCCGCGCCGTATTTGCCCGGTCTGAGGAGAGCTCCCAATTGCTATATTCGCCGACAAATCTCTTTGAGTCCGTGTGCCCCTCAATTGATACTTTGTTCGGTAATTGCCCCACCTGTTGCGCCAGCCTGCTGATAATTTCCGTTGCCTGCTTCGTCGGCACCGGACTCCCACTCTCAAAAAACGTACCTACATCGGATTCCAGCAGCTCAATCCGAAGCCCTTCGCCCGTCACCACCATCGTGATCTTGTCCTGCAACTCTTGGAATTTCGCCGACTCCTTCAACGACTGTGCGATCTTTTCCTTTAATTGCTCCATTTCCGACTCCGCCAGATTCATCGCGGCCCCGCCAGCCCCGGCCATGTCGCTTCCGATCAACTTGCCATTTCCCTCCGGATCGGTAAAGTAACCCCCGATCGCCTTCTGCGTCTCCTGACTCGAATTCAGCAGCCAAAGCACCATGAACAGCGCCATCATCGCGGTCACGAAATCGGCATAAGCCACCTTCCACGCGCCTCCGTGATGCGCCGCATGCCCGATCACCTTCTTGATGATGATGATCGGCTGTTCTTTCGCGTTGTCTTCCGCCATTACGCGGGCACTCCTTTACATGTCTTTTCCATCTCTTTAAACGATGGCCGCTCGTGCGCCGGAATCGACCGCCGGGCAAACTCCACCGCCAGTATCGGCGCCGCGCCGCGGATGAAACTGATTAACCCGATCCGCAGGAAGTTGTAGTACTCCCGCTCCGCCGCGTTCGTGTGGGCCATGCTCCCCGCGATCGGCCCAAAGAACCCATAACTCAGCAAAATTCCCAAAAACGTCCCCACCAGCGCCGCCGCCACGTGGTGGCCAATCTCTTCCGGCGGCCCCCCAAGCGCGCCCATCGTGATCACAATTCCCAGCACCGCCGCTACAATTCCCAAGCCAGGAAATGCGTCGGAAACCGTCGTCAGCGCTGTCACCGGCGCCGTCTTCTCGTGGTGGTGGATCTCGATATCCATCTCCATCATCTGGTCAATTTCAAAGTGCCCCACGCCCCCGCTGATACTCATTCGCAGCGTGTCGCAGACAAAATGCACCGCATGATGATCCTTGATAAACTTCGGATACTTAGTGAAAAGCTGGCTTTTATCCGGCTCTTCCACGTCGGCTTCCAGCTTCACCAACCCGTTCTTCCGCGCGTGGTTAAAGATGTCATTCAACATCTTCAATTGCTCTAAATAAAACGCTTTGCTATATGGCGAGCCTTTGAAAATTCCCAGCGCGCCCTTAAATACGCCCATCACCACGGGCAGTGGATTCCCGACGAACAGCGTCCCAAACGCCGCCCCGCCGATGATCAGGAACTCGTACGGCTGTACCAACACCATTATGTTGCCGTGCGAAAGCAAGTATCCGCCCAGCACCGACCCGATCACGATTACTAATCCGATAATGGCAAACATCTCTACCTAACTGGCTTATCGTCGCTTCCTCCATTTCCTTCAACTTTCCTGCCTACCCAACATTCGCTCCGCAGCCCGCTGCCCTGCATCCTTTTTCGAAATCCCTTCCGCACTTGCCGCCCGTTCCTTCCCCATTCTCACTTCCACCGTAAATGTCTTCGCATGTTCCGGCCCGCGTTCGGCCACAATGACATATTTCGGCTGCGGCAACCCCTCGGCCTGAGCCTTCTCCTGCAACGCGCTCTTGAAATCCGTCAGCGCCGCCGGCAACGACACGTCGAAATCCCAACTCCCCTGGGGCAACAATCGCCCACGCACAAACGCCCGCGCCGCATCCATCCCCCCGTCCAGATACACCGCCGCCAGCACCGCCTCCAGCGCATTCGCCAGTATTGCTTTCTTCCCCCGCCCGCCGCTCATCTCCTCGCCCCGCCCCAATCGCAGCGCCTTCCCCAACTGCAACTCCCCAGCCACCGCATACAAGTGCGTAGCGCTTACCAGCCACGACTTTAGCTTCGATAGCTTTCCCTCCGGATACGCCGGAAACCGCTCAAACAACGCCTCGCTCACCAAAAACCCAAGAATCGCGTCCCCCAAAAACTCCAATTGTTCATTGTCCGATTCCGTCGTCTTCGCCGCCGGCACCGGCGTCGTCTGCTCCGCCGGATGCGACTTATGCGTTAAGGCGCGGATCAGGATATCCCGCTCGCAAAAGGAATAGTCCATCCGGGCGATCAGGCTATCCAAATCCTCTGACATCAACAGCCTACTTTGCCCCTTTCGCTTTCACTGCCTTCTCTTTTTCCGCCTTGGCATAATTCAAAATCACCGCGTCCTGGCCGGGCATTGCCAGCACTTTATCCAGCGTCGCAATCGCGTCGTCATATTTCGCCGCGCTCACCTGCGCCGCACCTAGCCGCACGAACGTCGCGCTGTTGGACGGGTCCGCCTCCGCGGCCATCTTATAGTTGGCCATCGCTTCGGCCCAGTTCTTCCGCACCGTTGCCGTCATCCCCAGCGCAATGTACGCCTCAGCCGTGTAGCCTTTCTTGCCCGCGTCCCATTGCTCATCGGTCAACGCCGGATTAATCTTCGCCGCGGTCTTGATCACTTCCACCGCTTCTTTGGACAGCTTATCGGCACGGCCCAGCTTTTCTTCTTTATCGAAATCAAATTCCTTCGTTGTCGTCGCCAGCGAGGTCGCAATCATGATCCGCGCATGGGCGCCCAATGCGCTCTTGCCGTCCGCCTCTATTACGCGTTCCCCATACACAATCGTGTTGGTCGCGTCCTTCTTCTCGTTATAGCTATTGGTGATCATGTACAGCGCCAGGCCCTTAAAATCGGTGTCGGCGAACTTCGTCAACAACTCATTGGCGGCCTTGATCCGCGTGTCGTTATCGGCCGCCTGGATCATTGCGTTCAAAGCATCCACTTCTTTTTGCGATTTCGGCGTCGGCGCCTTGGCCTGTGCCAACAAAACCGCGGCGGCCAGCGATCCGGCAACCAGCCGCAGGAATACATTCTTCAACATCACTTCTCCTTTTTCTTTTCGGGTTGGGAAATCTCGTTCATCGCCTTCTCGGCGGCCTTCCGGATGGCGGGGGAAATCCCCTTCACCGCCAGTGCAGCCTGGTACTGCTCCATCGCTTTTTCCTGCTCGTTGTTCACTGCCCACAAGTGGCCGAGATTCACGTGGCTCAACGACTTTATCGTATCGTCAGGTTCCAAATCGAGCACTTTCTCAAACAATTTCACCGCCAACTCCGGGTCCCGCTGCAGCGCCGCGATCCGCGCCAGCCCGTAATAGGCCTTCGCGTGCAGCGGTTTTTCCGGTGTCTCCCGCAGCGCCCGCAAAAACAACGGCTTGGCTTCGGCGTACTTCTTCGCCCGGTACAAATCCTCAGCGTCTTCCAACGTCTTAAAAACGCCGGTAATCTCACTGGGCTGTTCCGCCCGCGACGCCTTGATCGTCCGCGTTGGCCGCGTTGACAGAAACTCCACGCCCAGCAGCCGCTTGTCTTCCTTCTTCAAATCAATCCCGTCGACCAAATCCGGATAGTACAGCCGCATCGCCACTTCCTGCTTCTCATAGCCAGCCAGCGCCTCATAAAAATACGGCACTAAAAGGAAGCCCTCTTTCAGCGCCTGCTCGGCCATTCGCGCGCCATCGGCCTTATTCAACCGCGCTTCAATCGCCTTCGCCAGACACGCCGTCGTCAGCAACTGGAAGTCCGTCTTGTAATACTCCTCCAGCGCGGGCGCCGCTTGCGCCAGATCCATCAACGGCTTTTTCTTCTCCAGATTCACAATGAATTTGAACGAAAGCGGATCCAGCAGATAACGGAGGTAGGCATAGCGCAAGTAATCCAACTGCGCCTCCGGAGCGGGTGTCAAAACGATGTAGTAATCGTCTTTGTACTCCCGCGTCTGTATCTGATTCGGCGGCCCCAACAGTTCCACGAAGATCTGAAAACGCCGCCCCACATACCCGCTCGTCGGATTCCGCAAATACGCGTTCACTTCCGAAATGGTCTTGATAAAAGGGCCCTGATACGCTTCCAGCAGCTTGTCAATCGCCGGCTGCGCGTCCGTCCACAGCTTGTCCATTTCCGCCTCGCGGTGGAAGCGCGTCATAATCCGGTCAAACCCCTCCAACACTGCCAGATCCGGCGGCATCTCATGCGCCTGAAACTTGTAGTTGAAATTCGGCGGCCCGTCCACTGACAGCGCAAAGGAAATAAACCGGCTCAAATCCAGCGCGCGGCCCCCGCTTTTCCGCCGCTCCAAATACTCCTTCAGCTCCGCGACGGTCGTCAGGTTCCGCCCCTGCAAATGCTTCGTCACCGCCGCCCGCAGCGGATGATTGTTCGGCGACTGCGCGTCCACGTCATACCCGGCCGCGTTCAGCGCCGCCATCACGCTGAATAGCGCGGGGCTCGCATCCAACTGCCCCGGCTGCGCGGGCTTAGGTTGCGCAAGAAGTAGAGTCGCGCCAAAAGCGCATGAAAGTAGTCCGCGAAGCACCGGTTCTAATTGTATCCCACCTGCTTCGTAACCGCCGTTAACCCTGAGCATTCGCGTGCTTAACCGATTCGCGAAATCCACCATCCCGGCAACATTTCAAAATCCACACAGGTGTTGCCGAGCCACGAACGTTAGGGAGTGGGTTGGATCAGAAACCCCGAAACCGGTAAACACCTTTAGCAGTCTCGATACTG
>SHUN01000023.1 GCA_009697495.1 Bryobacterales bacterium
GTGTCCGGGGAAGGCGTGCAGCAGGCGTTGCTGAAGATCCTGGAAGGCACCATCGCCAACGTGCCCCCGCAGGGCGGCCGTAAGCATCCTCACCAGGAGTTCACGCCCGTCGATACGTCGAATATTCTTTTCATCTGCGGCGGCGCTTTCGGCGGCATGGACAAGATCGTCGAACGCAGGGTCGGCCGCCGCTCTATCGGTTTTAGCGAAGGCGGTTTCAGCGAAGGCGAAACGAAGGACCGGTTGCGCCCGCGGCAGATTTCCCAGCGCAAGGATGCCAGCCTGATCAGCCTCATCCAGCCCGTCGACCTCATCCGCTACGGCTTCATTCCGGAGTTCATCGGCCGGTTGCCCGTGGTCGGAGTTTTGGAGGACCTCGATCTCGCGGCCCTTATCCAGATTCTTTCGAAGCCCAAGAACGCCGTGATCAAGCAGTACCAGCGGCTGTTTGAATTCGAGAATGTTAGACTGAAATTCAGTGACGACGCTTTGGAAGCCATCGCGGCGCTTGCCTTGGGGCGGAAGGTCGGAGCCCGCGGTTTGCGGATGATTCTGGAAGACCTGATGCTCGACTTGATGTACTTCCTTCCGTCCAACAAAAAAATTCGCGAGTTCCTGGTCACAAAAGAGATGGTCCTCACGCAGAAGATCAATCTCGCCCTTTTGGAAAAGGCCGGCTAGAATTTTCCGCGAGCCCCTTTCCTCCAAAACCCCAGCTTGTAAACACTCGTAGTTCGGGAATCGCTTCCCAGGGTTTCGAATCAAATTTAACTAGGTCAATGTACGAATGAGCACACGAGAACGTATTGAATCCAGGCGTCTTCCCATGATGCCGATCCGCGATGTGGTTATCTTCCCGCATATGATGACCCCGTTCGTCGTCGGCCGCGATTCCAGTGTGCGCGCCCTCGAAGAAGCTCTCGCTTCGGATAAGAAGATCTTCCTGGCCACGCAGCACGACGCCTCCGTCGACGATCCCCGTCCCAACGAGATTTACTCAGTAGGCACCATCGCCAACATCGTCCAGAGCCTCAAACTTTCCGACGGCAATATCAAGGTGCTGGTCGAAGGAGTTGAGCGCGCCAAAGTCGTTTCCGTCGCCACCGAGGATGGGTTCTTCCGCGCCACCGTGCGCACGTTTGTCTCCAAGATCGACGCCGGAGCGCATTTGGAAGCGTTGACCAATCGTGTCACCACGCTCTTTGAGCAGTACGTCAAACTCAGCCAGAATCTCAATTACGAGACGATGATCGCCGCCATCAAGGTGGATGATCCCGGCAAACTTGCCGATACTGTCGGCGCCAACCTGCAACTCACCATTGAAGAGAAGCAGGAACTGCTTGAGATTTTCGATCCGATCGACCGGCTGACCCGCGTCGCCGAAATGCTCGATATCGAAATCGAAAAGCTTTCGGTTGATCGTTCCATTCAGGGCCGCGTGAAGCGCCAAATGGAGCGCGCGCAAAAAGAGTATTATCTCAACGAAAAGATCAAGGCGATTCAGAAGGAACTCGGCCGCGGGGAAAAGAGCGAGTTCGACGAACTGAAAAAGAAAATCGACGAAGCGGGCATGTCGAAGGACGCCTCGGATAAGGCGCACGCGGAATTGAAACGCCTGGAACAGATGCCGCCGATGTCGGCTGAATCCACCGTTTCGCGCAATTACCTGGACTGGCTGCTCGCCGTGCCGTGGAAAAATAAGACCCGCGAGATTCGGGATCTGAAGTACGCCCACGGCATCCTGGATTCCGACCATTACGGCCTGGAGAAAATCAAGGAACGCATACTGGAGTTCCTCGCTGTCCGCCGTTTGGTGAAGAATCCCAAGGGTTCTATCCTTTGCTTCGTCGGACCTCCCGGCGTCGGCAAAACGTCGCTCGGGATGTCAGTCGCCAAAGCCACCGGGCGCAAGTTCGTTCGCCTCTCCTTAGGCGGCGTGCGCGACGAGGCGGAAATTCGCGGCCATCGCCGAACCTACATCGGCGCTCTGCCCGGCCAGATTATTCAAAGCATGAAAAAGGCCGGGACGAAAAATCCGGTTTTCATGCTCGACGAAATCGACAAGATGTCCACGGACTTCCGCGGCGATCCGTCGGCGGCGCTGCTTGAAGTCCTGGACCCGGCTCAAAATTTCATGTTCCAGGATCACTACCTCGACGTCGAGTACGACTTGAGCGAAGTGTTCTTCATCGCCACCGCCAATGTGCTCCATACAATCCCGGCCCCGCTGCAGGATCGTATGGAAGTCATTCGCTTGTCGGGCTACACGGAGCTGGAAAAGGCGGAGATCGCCAAGACGTTCCTGATCCCGAAACAGAAGCTCGCCACCGGCTTGGAAGAGACGCAGGTGACGTTCACTCCTGAAGGTTTGGGCGCTTTGATCCAGGGCTACACCAGGGAAGCCGGTGTTCGCAATTTGGAACGGGAGATCGGCAACGTGTGCCGGAAGATCGCCCGCAAAGTGGTCGAGATTTCTACCGACGACTCTCCCGAAGAGATCGCCAAGGCCGGCGAGTTGATTGAAGATGTACCGCCCGCCAAGAAAAAGAAGGGAAAGAAGAAGGAGGAGCCGGCCATTGAAGTGGCCGCCGCCGCCGAGCTTGAGAAGATCGAAAGCAAACTCCCCGCGGTTTCCATCACGACGCTCTCGCTTGCCGAACTCCTCGGGCCGCCGCGCTACCGCGACACGGTTGCCGATCATAAGAACGAAGTCGGCGCCACCGTCGGCCTCGCCTGGACCGAAGTCGGCGGAACGCTGCTCACCACTGAAGCCGCCGTCATGGAGGGCCGTGGAAAGCTGACGCTCACCGGTAAGCTCGGCGATGTCATGCAGGAATCCGCGCAGGCCGCTATGAGCTACCTCCGGACCCGCGCCCATTCGCTCGGCCTGGCGCGCGACTTCTATCGCCATCTCGATATCCATTTGCACGTTCCGGAGGGTGCCATTCCCAAGGACGGTCCCTCGGCCGGCATCACCATCGCTACTTCCATCACCAGCGCGCTGACCAACATTCCCGTCCGTGGTGATCTCGCCATGACCGGCGAAATCACGGTTCGCGGTAAGGTGCTGCCCATCGGCGGGCTGAAGGAAAAAATGATGGCCGCCCATCGCAACGGCATCCACGAACTCGTACTTCCCAAGGAAAATGAAAAGGACCTCTACGACATTCCCGACGCGATCAAGAACGACATGAAGCTGAACTTCGTCGAGTCGATGGATGAAGTGCTGAAGATCGCCCTGGAGCGCGAAGTTACTCCATTGCCGCTTAGCCCCGCCGTCGGCGTACAGTCCGAGACGCGTCCGGTCGAAGACATGACGCACTAGGGGCGCGGCCCACTCCCCGCCCAGTCGTTTTCTTATGTCCACCCCCAAAGCGGACGCGCAATTTATAATAAGCGCTACAAGTCCAGCGCAATTCCCAAACCTCCGGCTCCCGGAGTTTGCGTTCCTGGGCCGCAGTAACGTCGGAAAATCCAGCCTGCTGAATGTGTTGGCGGGGGTCAGAAAACTGGCCAAAGTCAGCGCCCAGCCCGGCCGGACGCAAGCAGTCAACTTCTTCACCATCAGCGAGTCCATTACGTTCGCTGACCTGCCTGGCTACGGCTTCGCAAAAGTTCCCATTGATATTCAAAAATCCTGGAAAAGCCTCGTCGATGCTTATCTCGTTCAACGCGAACAACTCGTGCTCAGTTTCGTCCTGCTCGACGGACGCCGCGGCTGGATGGATAAGGATCTGGAACTCCGCGAATGGCTCATCCGGCAGGGCAGACCGTTTCTCGTAGTAGCCACCAAAGTAGACAAACTGAATCAATCTGAAATGCACCGCGGCATGACCTCGATCCGGAACCAAAATGACGGGTCGGAGCCAGTGCCGTTCTCGGCCGTCACCGGCCGGGGAGCGAGGGAAATTTGGCAAGCGATCAAGACTTCAACGACCCGGTGATGCCGGACCCGGCTTCGGCCTCCGCCGAAGAACCAGTGGTTGGCGCGGACGCCCCCGCGCCACGGCCCGCGGCCGAATCCAGGCCAAGGGCAGCCCGGCCCAAACTCGCCGGCGATGCCGCTTCCGCCACCTCAGTCGCCGAGCCAGCCGACCTCGCCGCCGCCCGTCGCGATGGTACCCTCGACCTCGTCGAGCTCAAAGACATGTCGATTGTCAAGCTCAACGTGATCGCTAAGGAACTCGGCGTCATCGGCGTCGGCGGACTCCGCAAGCAGGAACTGATTTTCAAAATCCTCCAGACGCAGGCCGAAAAGTCCGGGCTGATCTTCTCTGAAGGTGTCCTGGAATGCCTGCCCGACGGCTTCGGCTTCCTCCGCGCCCCGGAATACAATTACCTTCCCGGCCCTGACGACGTTTACGTCTCTCCCTCCCAGATTCGCCGCTTCGACCTCCGCACCGGCGATACCATCTCCGGCCAGATCCGCCCGCCCAAGGAAGGCGAACGATACTTCGCTCTCATTAAAGTGGATGCGATCAACTTCGAGCCGCCCGAAGAAGCCCGCAATAAAATTTTCTTCGATAACCTCACTCCGCTCTACCCCCAGGAACGCATCAAGCTCGAAATCGCCAAAGACAATTTTTCGGGACGCGTCATGGACCTGTTGGTGCCCATCGGGAAGGGACAGCGAGGGCTGATCGTCGCCCCGCCCCGTACCGGTAAAACGATGCTGCTGCAAGCCATCGCTAATTCCATCACCACCAATCACCCCGACATCACCCTGATCGTTCTTCTCATCGATGAGCGCCCCGAAGAAGTCACCGACATGCAGCGATCGGTAAAGGGCGAGGTGATCAGCTCGACTTTCGACGAACCCGCCTCCCGCCACGTCCAAGTGGCCGAAATGGTGATCGAGAAAGCCAAACGCCTCGTTGAACACAAGCGCGACGTAGTCATATTGCTGGATTCCATCACACGTCTCGCGCGGGCCTATAATACGGTTGTGCCTCCGTCCGGCAAGGTTCTCTCTGGCGGCGTTGATTCCAACGCCCTGCAGCGGCCGAAACGATTCTTCGGCGCCGCGCGAAATATTGAAGAGGGCGGATCGCTCACCATCATCGCGACAGCCCTGATCGATACCGGCAGCCGCATGGACGACGTTATTTTTGAAGAGTTTAAGGGCACAGGGAACATGGAAGTCCACCTCGACCGGAAACTGGTCGACAAGCGTGTATTTCCGGCAATCGATATCAATAAGTCCGGCACACGCAAGGAAGAACTGTTGATGCCGAAGGAAGACCTCACCCGGGTTTGGATCCTTCGGAAGGTGCTGAACCCCCTCTCGCCGACCGAATCGATGGAGCTGCTGCTCGATAAACTGGCAAAAACCCGCTCCAACGCGGAATTTTTGGCGTCGATGAACGGCTAAAAGTACTCGTTATGGTTGCGATTGGCATCGCAAGGCATAATACTAATCGGCACTCCCCCATAACCTTTTCCGTTAAGATGTCGTCATAGCAGTTGAGAGACCCTGCGCGGTACGGTGTGCGTCCCAGCGCCGAGGAGTGATATCCGATGAGTTCCCCACAATCCAATATGAATCCGGCAATGCAGCCTGCGCCGCGAAATCCGGCCGGTCCCGGCCCGCAAGTCGTTGCGCCGCCTGAACTTCCGAAGAATCGATCGAAAATTTGGATTTGGGGACTCGTCCTGGCGGTTGCCGCCGGTGCCGGTTACTGGACTTGGCAGCAACGCCAGGAGCGGGCTGCGCAGGCCAATGTTGTAGCTGTTCGAACGGCTCACGCGGAGTCCGCCGCCATCGCCAAGACGCTTCGGCTGACGGGCGTCACGGCGGCTGAAAAATATATCTCGTTGGTCGCCCCCTCCCTCCGTGGCGGCCGCGGTGGATCTTCCAGCGGCGGAACGATGTCGGTGCAGATGTCGGGTCGCGGGGGCCCCGTGACCGTTACGGTTTCCGGCGGCGATCGCGGTTCCCGCGGCGGCGGCAGTTCGTCCGGCGGCTCCACCAGTTCAGTCGCCTCGGCGGGCACTTCACTCGCCAGCACATCCGGTGCTTCCTCCGGCGGCGGCGGCAGCAGTTCCGGCTTTACCGGTGGTGGCGAAAATTTAGCGTCCTCGGCGGGCAGTGGCGGCGGCAGCCTCCGTTCCGCGCGGTCGGCTTCCAGCGGCAGCGCGTCCCGCGGGGCTACTCCTGCCCGGTCTTCCCGGTCCAGCGGCCCCTCCGGTTCCGCCACCCTCGGGGCCGACGGTCTGGGCTCCACGGGCGGTCAAATTCCCGGCGGCGGCGGCCCGGGCGGCAGCAGCGGCGGCCGCGGTTCGAGCGGCGGCGGCGGAGGCGGTGATTTCATGATGCAGCTCCAGACCCTGGCGCCGAATGGTTCGCGCATCGCCAAGGGTGAGCCGGTCGCTGAGTTCGACCGCCAGTACATGCTGACCCGTCTCGACGACCAGAAGGCGAGCGTTGACCAGTCCGAGAATTCGATGAAATCCAGCATCGCCAATCTGGAAGTCACTCGAAAATCGTACGACCAGCAGATCCTGGCCGGGAAAAACCTCGTGGAGAAATCCGAACTCGACATGCGCACGGTGCCCGTGCGCAGCGCCATCGATTCGGAGCGACTGCGCCTGGCGCTGGAAGAGGCAAAGGCAAATTTGAAACAGTTGAAAGAAGCCGCCCGTTACGTCGATGTCGGCGAAAAGGCGACGATGAAAGTAGCTGACCTCGAACTCGCCGCCGCCAATCTCGAGCTTCGGCGCGCCCAGGCCAATGCCGACCGCATGATCATCAAAGCTCCCATGGATGGTCTCGTCGTTGTCCAGACCACTTACAGCGGCGGCGAAATGAAGCCCATTCAGCAGGGCGATCAGGTTTTTCCCGGCATGATGTTCATGCAAGTGGTTGACCCTTCGTCGATGATCATCAACGCTTCCGTCAATCAGGTGGACATCCAAAACCTGCGGTTGGGCCAAAGGGCGAGGGTCAGTTTTGACGCCTTTCCCGGCTTGGTGCTTCCCGCTCATCTCGTCACTATCGGCGCGATTACGAAAACTTCGGGCATGCGCGGCAGCTTTAAGAAGGAAGTCGCTGTCCGCCTTAGATTGGACAAGCTCGATCCGCGGATCATCCCCGACCTCAGCGTCAGCGCCGATATCGTACTCGAAGAGGCCGCCTCGGCCACGGTCGTTCCGGCCGAGGCCCTGATGTCGGATAACTCGACGGCCGGCGCGGAGCCGAAGCCCTTTGTCATGGTGCGCAATGCGGCCGGCATTTGGGAACGCCGGGATGTCCAGCTTGGCGTGGTCAGCAATACGCACGCCGCCATTCGCGGCGGTGTCAAGCCAGGGGAAATCGTGGCCTTGGAACCGCCATTGACCGCCGTGAAGCCTGAACCCGCGACCAGTTAAAATATCCCCTTCCGAAACATCTCTCTGGAACTACTATGTCGAAAGATATCAAACCGAAAGTGCGCCTTGGCCAGTCCGCGTCGGGAAACCGTCGCCGGGCAGTAACGAGTTTCATCACCTTCCTCGCCGTGGCCGGCGGGGGGTATGCCGCCTACCGGTACACCGGGCAGACGAAGGTGGAGGTGCCTGTCGTAAAAGTGCGGCAAGCGGAGTTTGTAATTTCCGTGAAGACGCGCGGAGAAGTTCGCAGTTCCCGGTCGGTCATCCTTTCGGCCCCCCAGATTCCCGATCCCCGCATCGTCATGCTTGCTGAATCCGGCAAAATGATCCGAAAAGGCGAGACGGTGATTGAGTTTGACGCCGCCCAAATGGAACAGTATTATTTGGAGCGCGCAACTTCGGTCCGAACCGTTGACAAGGAAATCATTCAGATGCAGGCATCCCATCGCATTACCAAAGAAATGGACGCGATGAATCAAATGACGGCCTCGTACAACGTGGACCGCGCCAAATTGGAAGCTTCCAAAGCCGAGATTCTCTCCGAAATCGAGGGCAAGAAAAACCGCATCGACGTCGGCACCGCCGAGGGGGATCTGGAACAGGTAAACGTCACTGTAAAGGCCCACAAAACGACGCAACAGGCCGATCTTGACCGCCTCGACAGCAAAAAAGACAAGACCGTGCGCGACATTGAACGCTTCAAATCCTACCTGACCAAAATGAAGATCGTGGCGCCGATGGATGGCGTCGTCAATATTCTTCCGAATACGCGCACCCCCGGCTCGTTCGGTTCCACGCCCCCGCCCTTCAAGGAAGGCGATCGCGCCTGGACCGGCGCCGCCATCGCCGAAATTCCCGACCTCTCCCAGATGCGGGTCGAGCTCAAGCTTGACGAAGTGGATCGAGGGAAGCTGCAACTCGCCCAATCTCTCCGCGTTCGAGTGGACGCCATACCGGAAGTCGAATTGAACGCCACCCTGGATTGGATTAGCCCCATAGCCGCGGTCCTGTACAAGGGGATGGGCCTCACCGAAAAAACGTTCCCGGCCCGCGCCACATTGGCAAAAGTCGATCCCCGGTTGCGCCCCGGTATGAGCTGCACCGCCGAAATCGTCATTGAGAGCGCTCCGAATTCGCTCCTGATACCGGCCCGCGCCAGCTTCATGAACAAAGGGAAGCCGGCCGTTTGGATACAACAGGGCGAGGGATTTGTTATCCGCCAGATTGCTGTCGGCAAGCGCAACGACACGGACATGGTCGTCACCAAAGGCCTGAAAGCCGGCGACGTGATCGCGATGGAAGATCCGGCTGAAGTCGCCAAGCGCGCTAAGAAACTCTAGATCGGTACCCAGCAGGAAATTTAATGAGTAAATTCATCATTCGCCTCGTCATTCTCGCCGTCATTGTGGGCGCGGCCTGGGGCGGCTACCGGTTCGTGCAGTCGATGCCGGAGCGGCAGCAGCCCATCGCCACCGCCAAAGTACGACAAGGGGAAATCGTCGTCCGAACCTTCGCACGCGGAGAACTGCGCGCGGTCCGTTCGGCCACGCTCACCGCGCCCAATCTGTTCGGTACCGTTCAGGTGACCAAACTCGCCGAGATCGGTTCCTTCGCCAAAGAAAAAGATCTTGTCATCGAGTTTGACGACGCCGAACTCGTCACTAGCGTCGAAGAAAAGCAGTTGGAAATCGATCAGATCGACGAGCAGTATAAGAAGTCCGAAGCCGATCTGGCTATCCGCAATAATCAGGATCAAGTGGAGCTTTTGCGAGCCCGTTACTCCGTTCGCCGTTCGGAACTTGAGGTCAAGCGGAACGAACTCCTCTCGCCGATCGACCAGAAAAAGAATGAACTGAATCTGGAAGAGTCCAAGCGCCGGCTGAGCCAGTTGGTCAGCGATATCAAGTCGCGTCAGGAACAGGCCGAAGCGGAACTCGCCGTGTTGGGTGAAAAGAAGCAGAAAGCGCTGCTGGAAATGGCCCGCGCGCGTTCGCGCCTGACCCAAGTGAAGGTATTGGCGCCCATGACCGGCTTGGTGGCCGTCCGCCAGAACAGTTCCAGCCGCATGGGTTTTGGCTTTGACGTTCCTGATATTCGCGAAGGCGATCAGGTACAGCCCGGCATGCCGATTGCCGATGTCCTCGATCTGTCGGAGCTCGAAGTGGTGGCCCGCGTCGGCGAGTTGGATCGCGCCAATCTGAACGAAAATCAGGAAGTCATTCTAGCCCTCGACGCCGTCCCCAACGAGAAATTCCGGGGGCACATCAAAACCATGTCCTCGACGGCTAGCGCAAATGTCCAGTCCTCCGATCCGGCAAAGAAGTTCGACGTCGTTTTCACCATCGACATGAAAGAACTGCTGACGAAACTTGGCGCGAAACCGGACCAGATTCAGCGCATTTTAGCCACGGCGGAGGCCAATCGCAAGAAGCCGCCCGTCGTCTCCATGGCTATGTCCTTCGGCGGCATGCCTGGAATTCCCGGAATGCCCGACTTGAGCGGCGGGGCGCCCGGTGGCGGTGGTGACCCGCAAGCCGGTGGCGGCCAACGTGGCGGCGGCGGTCGAATGCCCTTCGCCGGAGGCGCGGGCGCGCCCGGCGGCGGACCCGGCGGTGGTGACCCGCAAGCCGGCGGCGGCCAACGTGGCGGCGGCGGAGCAGGCGGCGCGGCGATGTCCGCTGAGGATCGCACCAAAATGCGCGAGGCCATGCAGGCCGCTTTAAAAGGCCGCAGCATGCAGGACCTCTCCGCCGAAGAACGGACGAAATTGATGCAGGACGTGATGGCCAAGATGGGCCGCCCCGCCGGCGCTGGCCGTCCCGCTGGCGCAAAGCCCGACCCGTCGAAACCTGAAGCCGTCGCTGGCGATGGCCAAGGCCGGCGTCCGCGCGGCGATGGTAGCGGTGGCCCAGGCGGTGGCCGTGGCGCCGGTGGTCCCGGCGGTGGTGGGCGTGGCGCCGGCGGCCCCGGTGGCCCCGGTGGTCCGTGGGGCGGCATTCCAGGGATGGGCGGCGGCGCAGCCGGCCGTTTCACCGCGGAAGACTTGAAGAACGCGAAACTCCCCCCTCCGCCCGATCAGGATTCCAATATCGATGTCCTTCTCCGTCCCGGCCTCCTGGCCGACGTCGAGATCATCGTCGAAAAGATTCCCAACGCTATCCACATCCCTGCGCAAGCTGTCTTTGAAAAGGAAGGCCATCTGGTCGTCTTTGTTAAAGAGGGCGAAAAATTTGTCGCTCGCCGTATCAAAATCGGCAAACGCAGTGAGTCCACGCTGGTGGTTGCCGAAGGCCTAAAGCCCGGTGAAACCATCGCCATGGCCAACCCCGAAGCCAAACACGGCACCAAGCAGAAATCCGAAGACAAAGGCGGTCCCATGAACGCCCTGCCTGGCGGGAAGTCGTAATCTCAAGAAATTTTAGGAGTCTGAACTGAATGGCGTTGCTTGCCGACATCCTGCCCGAAATAAAAATGGGCCTGGCCAGCTTGTTAGTACACAAGCTGCGAAGTTTGTTAACCATGCTCGGCATGATATTCGGCGTCGGAGCCGTGGTGGCGATGTTGTCCATCACCGAAGGCGCCCAGAAAGAGATGATGAGCTATATTGACCTCCTCGGTGTCAACAACATCATCATTGAAGCCAAGGAGGCGGTTGATCGCAACGAAATCCAAGCACGCCGCGCCATCTCGCCGGGTATGTCGTTTCGCGACTTCCGCTCGATCGCCGAGAACGTCCCTGGGATCGAGTATCTCACTCCCCGGAAACGCTTCAAACCGCAGAAAGTGTTGCCAAAGACGGCGGCCGAAGCGCCAATTCTCATTGGCGTCCTCCCCAATTACCTGGCCATCAACAGTCTCCGCATGGTCGAAGGCCGGTTTTTCAACGACGCCGATAATGACAACTCCGCCCCCGTCTGCGTCCTCGGCGAAGCGGCGAAAGTAAACCTGCTCGGCTTCGACCCGGCCGTCGGAAAGTTTGTCAAAATCAACGATACGTGGCTGCAAGTCGTCGGCGTCCTGGCCGCCCAGGCCACAGCCGACTCTGTCGAAGGCCTCGAAGTCGCCAGCGGCAACAACCTTGTCGTTGCGCCGCTCAATACCGTCATGCGCCGCTTCGAAGACTCCAACAGCTATCTCAAAGATGAAATCGACGGCATGTATATCAAAGTCAAAACCGGCGCCGATTCCATCGAAACTTCGAACATCATCAACGCCATTCTCACCGCCACACATAAAGACGCCGGCGATTTCGCCATCACCGTCCCCGCCGGCCTGCTTGAACAGAAGCGCCGCACCGGTTTCATCTTCAACATCGTCATGATCTGTATCGCCGGCATCTCGCTGCTCGTCGGCGGCATCGGCATCATGAACATCATGCTGGCCACCGTGCTCGAACGCACCCGCGAAATCGGCATCCGGCGCGCTATCGGCGCCAAACAGAAAGACATCATCCGCCAGTTCCTCACCGAAGCCGTCCTCATCTCCATCATGGGTGGACTGCTCGGCATCATCTTCGGCGTCACCCTTGCCCACATCATCGCTTCGGCAGCCGGTTGGTCCACCGTTGTGACCACTGGTTCCATTGCGGTCGCCTTCGGCGTGTCTTGCGGTATCGGCCTGGTATTCGGTATCTACCCGGCCATGCAAGCCGCCCGTCTCGACCCCATTGAAGCCATCCGCTACGAATAACAACGAGAAAACTTTTCACAATGAAATCGCATCGCCACCTGCTCGCTCTGGCCCTAGCTCTGCTTGTCTGCCAGTCCTCCTTCGCATGGCAGTCGCCCGCCGCCGCCATCGGTGTCATTCCCGCCCCGCAACGGGCCTTTGCACACACCAATACCAATGATCCTGAACTCCTCGACGCCCCCTTTTTCCCCAAGCAAAACTGGTTCAAGCGCCATTTCGCCGAACCTATGCCGTCGGTGGAAATGCGTGGCGTCTCCAAGTTCGACGATTTCGTCGCTGAAGGGAAGCTGGAGCTATCTCTCCGCAGTTATCTGCAACTTGTCCTGGCCAATAATGTCGACATCGACATTCAACGCCTGAACATCGAGATCACACGCAACTCCATCACCCGCGCCTACGCGCCGTTTGATCCGTTCTTCACTGGCAACTTCACTTCCACCCGCACTAAAACACAGTCCACCAGCCAGCTCGAAGGCGCCAGCACGGTCAACCAGTTGTCGCAGCCGATGAACTTTGCCTATGTGCAGACCCTCGACAACGGCTTGCAATATACCGCCGGTTTTACCGCCAGCAAGATATCCACCAATAACTCGTTCAGCTTCTTCAACCCTGCTCTCAACGCGCAGATGTCGGCCAGTTTCGTCATGCCGCTTCTCCGCAACCGCGGACGCGAGGTCAATCGCCTGCCGATCACTATCGCCCGCAGCCGGCTGAAAATCAGCAACGAAAACTTCCTCAACACCCTGCTCACGCTGATCTCCAACGCCGAAAACGCCTACTGGGATCTCCTCGGCGGCCGGGAAACGCTACGCGTCCAGGAGAAGGCTCTCGAACTCTCCGCCGAGGCGTTGAAGCGCTCGAAAAAGGAACTCGAACTCGGCGCCATCAGCCCCCTCGACATCTACCAGCCCGAGGCCAATTACGCCTCTTCGGAAATCCAGGTTCTCCAAGCCCGCTATCGCCTCCAGCAGTTCGAGGATTCCCTCCGCCGCCAGATGGGTGCCGACCTCGATGTCAAGTATCGGAACATGCCCATCGTGTTGACCGAAACGCCGCTTCCGCCCAATGACGACAAGGAGATCGACCGCGAAGCCGCCGTCTCCAAAGCCGTCCGTCTCCGTCCCGACCTGCGCGCCACCCTGGAACGTATCTCGCAAGACGACCTGGTTCTCAAACAGTCCTCCAACGCGCTCCGCCCCGATCTCGGCCTTCGCGGTACTTACACTTCTACCGGCCGCGGCGGCGACTTCTTCAGCCGCAACGGCAGCAACGTCACTGTCGTTCGCGGCGGCTTCCCCGACGCTCTCGATCAGGTCTTCGGCTTCAACTTCCCCATCTACCAGTTCGGCCTCACGCTGCGCCTGCCCGTTCGCGACCGC
>SHUN01000024.1 GCA_009697495.1 Bryobacterales bacterium
GACCGCTGCATCATCCGGGCCTTCCACAACGATGAGAAATGGCTTTTGAATTGGAATGCTCATCGGACCTCAAGGTCAGCGTCGATCGCAGTCTGCATGATTTCCTTCGGGAACGCGAAAGCGCGGCCAACTCCATCCTCTTGTTCGATTCGGTAGTATTTGAAATCGTAGTCTCCAGACGCCAACGCCGCCTGATGCGCCGCTACCGCACATTCCTGGCTATGCGTCACCGCGAACACCTGTACGTTGTACTCCTTCGCCAGTGCGTGAATCAGCTTCCAAACCTTCGGCAGCGCTGAATAGTGAAACCCATTTTCGATTTCGTCAATGAGTACTACTTTCTCCCGATTTTGTAAGATCGCGAAGACGATCTCAATCATGCGAAGCACTCCATCGCCGACAACAGCCAACGGCAGAAGTGTCGCCCCTCCCATATCAGCGTGAACAAGGGGAGGTCCGGTATTGGTAAGCGTCTTCAAGCCGGCCAGATTCGGATCAATAAGCCGTAGAGCCTCGACAACCGGGGCAGTCCCTCTCACGACCTCAAGTTCATCGAGATCTCTGGCCAGTTCTACATGGTCTGGCTTCGTCCCCGCCACCAGATAAGAAGAGACTCGTAATGAGCTTTCCCCATTGATATCGCTTTCCATTACGCCATCGACCACCCACAACGCGTCCCGCTTTGCCCCAAAATGAGCCCGTCTCGCAATCAAGACTGGGCGCGCATCCAAATCCAGCCTCGGTGCCCGTGCGGCAGTAAGAAACTGCTTGTCTTCCGGTGTAAGGCTCGTCGTCAAAATCACTTCGAGATTGTGCCCCGTATCGTGCCCGCCAGAGATCTTGACCTCACCGTCGACTCCGAGATCCCGAAACAGCGTAGCCCACGGCATCGTCCGCGCCGAGTACTTCGTAAATGGAACCGCCGCCAGCCCGCGCGTTGCAAACAGGCGCTTGGCGCGAAGGGTGACGTGCTCCCCCTCCAACAAATAAACCGCCTCCAACACCGAAGTCTTCCCCGAGTTATTCCTCCCCGTAAACAAATTCACACGCTTCAGCCCCTCCACCTCCAGTGTTTGAAACGCTCGAAAGTTCTTAATGCTCAGCGATGTGTACATAGGATCCGCACCCCATTATTGCCCATGCCCCACCGGCCGCCAACACAATAATCACCGCCCAACAAAACGGCCCATACTCAACCTGCGGCTTCCGCAAGAACGCCGGCCAGATCCACTTCAGCATTCACCAGCTTCCGCGGCATGTGAATCTCTTCCGGCTTATGCGCCAGCGACTTCTCGCAGAACACATGCTTGCCCGCCAACAGCGCATCCCGCGTGACGGGGAAATGCGTGGACAGCGGCGTCGAGATCTTGCATCCACGGCGCGGCAATCACCGCCGCCGCCGTCGCCCCCGCCGCCAGTTTGGCCGCGTCGCGCCGCGTCATGTCGTTTGGTTCTGACATCGCATTCACCTCGATTTTGATCGGTCGACGCCCGCGTCTTGGCCAGTTCCTCCATGAAGGAGTTCCGCGAAAATCCGCCCGACGCGGTAGTCATCGACCTCGGGCGCCTCCCAAGCCACGGCCGCGAAGTCGGAGTCTTTCTCCGCGGCAGCAAGAGTACGCGGCTCATACCGCTTATTTACGTCGAGGGCGACCCGGAAAAGGTGGCAAGAATTAAGGAGACGCTTCCCGACGCCCGCTATACGACTTACGCCAAAATCGGTCCCGTCCTCGAAGACGTACTCGCCCATCGTCCCAGAGAAGTCGTAGTTCCAAAATCGCTCTCCGGCCCCGACTCCCCTGTCCCGCTGTCAAAAAAACTCGGCCTCAAGCAGGGCCATCCCGCCGGACTCATCAACGCCCCAAAGGGCTTCGAATCAAAAATTCCCAACGTCGAAACGATACGCAATCCGAAACACAAAGTCTCGTTGACACTCTGGTTCGTCGAAACGAGAAAGGAGTTCGAATCCGCTCTCCCAAAGATGCGCCAAAAGGCCGAAGACGGCGGAATCTGGATCATCTGGCCCAAGACCACGAAGACAAACAGACCCGATATCAACGGCAACATCGTCCGCGAGACCGCCCTCACTGCGGGCTTGGTCGACTTCAAGATATGTGCCGTGGATGAGACGTGGAGCGGGATGCGGTTCGCCATCAAACGCTCGTAAACCAGCCCGAAGCCATACTGGACACGCGGCCTAACGATTGCCTACTCGCCCGAAGCCCAAGCCGTCCGAAACTCCGGAAACAGCGTCAATCCGCCACAGGCGAAGATCGTTTGCCCGGTAATATACGTCGCCTCCGAAGACGCCAGAAACGCGAACACCGTTGCGATTTCCTCCGACGTTCCGGGCCGTCCCATCGGAATATGACTTTCGACTACGGCCCGCGCCGCGTCGTCGTTAATCCACGCCATATTGATCGGCGTGACAATCGCGCCGGGAGCCACGGCGTTCACCCGAATCCCGCGATCGGCGTATTCCAGCGCCAGCGTCCGGGTGAGATTCTCCATGCCGCCCTTCGATATCGAATAGCTCAAATACTTCGGTTTCGGAATGATTTCGTGGACCGACGAGTTATTCAAAATCACGCCGCCGCGCCCCTGTTTCAGGAAATACCGTAACGCCTCGCGCGAGCACAGAAACGGCCCGCGCAGATTCACGCCCAAAATACGGTCGAAATCGGCGGCTTCCATTTCGTGCGAATGGCAGGGTTTCTGAATGCCGGCGTTATTCACCAGGACATCAATGGAACCGAACTCGGCGATGAATTTGTCGAACATCGCAACCACTTGCGTCTCGTCGGAAACGTCGGCCTGCAGCGTGATCTGCCGGCCCTCGCTCACGCGCGCCGCCTCCGCCTGCTGGCGGGTTTCCTCAGCGCCATCGGCGCCGCGATAGTAGTTGATGGCGACGTTCGCGCCTTCCTTGGCGAATCGAATCGCCACCGCCTGGCCGATTCCCGATGAAGCTCCCGTGATCAGTACGTTCTTGCCCTTTAACCGTTCCATGCCTGTTGCTATCCTTTGCAATTGAAATACCGCGTCTTCTAATCATTCTGTCTCTTCTTCCGGCATTCGCGCAGGAGAATCCCGCGCCGCCCCAGTCCTATGCCCGAAAAGTATGGACTTTTATGGGTCCTGCTTCGCCGCCGCCGCGAACGTGGCAAAATAGTAGCTTGGGCCGGATTGTCTCCGCCCGCTCCCCTCAAATGAAGTCTGGCGATACTCTTTCTCTTTCCTTTGGCCTCCAGTTTGATGACCTCTACACGTCGGAGGGCCTGGCCAAAGTCGACGCCGCTTTTCAGCGGTTCCTGGAATCCGGCGATGCCGCGCTGCTGCCCCAACTGCAGGCCGCGCGGATCGACCCGAAGGCGCTCGCGCGCAAAGCCGAATCCGAACTTATCCTCGCGATCGCGCCGCATCTTGAAGATTTTCTGGGCGACTTGTTCCAGATCCAGAAAGAAATCCGCGAGTTGCAGCATAAGCACGAGGAGCTGGCGCCGCTCTATACGGTGAAGCGAAACTTCGTCCAACGCAAGGCGTTGACAGCGATAAAAGAAGCCGATGCGCAGCATCTGCACGGCAAGACGCTGCGAGTGGAACTGGAAACGTACATGGGCGAGCCGCTGTCCGAGTTAGCCTACGCGCGCGCCGTCACCAAGTGGCTCGACGATCCGGCCGGACACGCCCACCATCTGGATATCGCGTCCAAGTACGCCGCCTGGGCCCACTATTCCAAGCCCGGCAAGGAAAAACATAAATCCGGCATTCTGTTCAAAAAGCCGCACAAGATGGAGTTCGAGAACCTGATTCCGGTGGAGTCGATTACGGAGAACAACGCGCAACGCTGGGTGTTTCCGGAGCGCGAATGGCGCGCCCGCGAGGGCTTCGGCCTCACCGATCCCGGCACCGATCTCACCGGCGCTCTCGACGAAGCCAACTACTGCATCCACTGCCACAATCAGGGGAAAGACTCCTGTTCCACCGGCCTTCGGGAGAAGACCGGCGAGTTCAAAAAATCGCACTTCGGCGTAACGCTCAACGGTTGTCCCCTGGAAGAAAAAATCTCCGAATTCCACGCGGCGATGACCAAGGGCCACACGGTGGGCGCGTTGGGCATCATCACCATTGACAACCCGATGTGCGCCGGCACCGGGCACCGGATTTGCAACGATTGCATGAAGTCCTGCGTGTTCCAAAAGCAGGAGCCGGTGGACATTCCGCAGGCGGAAACGCGGGCGCTGAAGGAAGTGTTGAACCTCACATGGGGCTTCGAAATCTATTCGCTGCTCACGCGCTGGAACCCGTTGAACTTCGTGCGGCCCATGCCGAAAGCCGACACCGGATATAAAATTCTGGTGGTTGGCCTGGGACCGGCCGGATATTCCCTGGCGCATCATTTGCTGAATGACGGGCATACCGTCTGCGCCATTGACGGCTTGAAAATTGAGCCCCTGCCGTCGCATCTGTCCGGCGTTGACGCGCACGGAAAACAGACGCCCTTCAGGGCCATTCGCGAAATTCATGAGATTTATGAGTCGCTCGACGACCGTGTGATGGCCGGTTTCGGCGGCGTCGCGGAATACGGAATTACCGTTCGCTGGGACAAGAATTTTCTGAAAGTCATCCGGCTGCTGATTGAACGGCGGCGGCACTTCGCCATGTTCGGCGGCGTCCGCTTCGGCGGGTCGATTACCGTTGACAGCGCGTTCGCCCTGGGCTTTGACCACATCGCGCTGTGCGCCGGCGCCGGCCGCCCCACCGTGATTCCCATGAAGAACGGCCTGGCCCGCGGCGTGCGGCAGGCTTCTGATTTCCTGATGGCCCTGCAGTTGACCGGCGCCGCGCGCGGAAATTCGATTGCGAATTTGCAGTTGCGTCTGCCCGCGGTCGTGATCGGCGGCGGTTTGACGGCGGTCGACACGGCCACCGAGTCGTTGGCGTATTACCCCGTGCAAGTTCGCAAGTTCCTGGAGCGCTATGAAGCGTTGTGCGCGCAGAATGGGGAGCCCGCCGTCCGCGCCATTTGGAACGAAGAAGAAAATCTGATCGCGGACGAATTCCTGGACCATGCCCGCGCCATTCGCGATGAGGATGAGGCTGCCGCGACCGAGGGCCGCAATCCCGTCTACTTGCGCCTGCTGCAATCCTGGGGAGGCGTCACGCTCGCCTATCGTCGGCGCATGATCGATTCGCCGTCCTACACCCTGAACCATGAGGAAGTGGCCAAGGCCCTGGAAGAGGGCATCCATTTTGCCGAGTGCCTCTCGCCCGAAGAAGTGGGCGTCGATCGCTTCGGCCATGCGTTCTCCATCACTCTGTCGAAGCTGGTTTTTGACGCCGAAAAGCAGAAACTTATCCACACGGGCGAGATGGCCACCTTGCCCGCCAAGTCCATTCTCGTCGCCGCCGGCACACAGCCAAATACGGTGCTGGAGCGGGAGGACAGTAACAATTTCATCCTCGACGGCAAGTACTTTCAGGCGCTGGATGAGAACGGGGAGCCGGTGAAGCCGGAGCGTGTCGCCAAGCCAAATGAAACGCGCGTGCTGACATCCTTGCGCGCCGACGGGAAAGCCATCAGCTTCTTCGGCGATCTGCATCCCTCGTTTAGTGGCAACGTCGTGAAAGCGATGGGCAGCGCCAAGCAGGGGTATCCGGTGGTGAGCCGCATTCTGGCCGCCCGCCGCAAGCCCGAGGGGGTCACCGGGCTTGGGCTGATCGAACAGTTGAACGGGGAAATGCGCGCGACCGTGGAAGAGGTGATTCGCCTCACGCCGACGATTATCGAGATCGTCGTGAAAGCGCCAATGGCCGCGCGGGCATTCCATCCGGGGCAGTTTTACCGGCTGCAGAATTTTGAGACGATTGCGCCGCGGACGCCGGAAACGGTGTTGGCGATGGAGGGATTGGCGCTGACCGGAGCGTCGGTGGATCGGGAGGCGGGAACGCTGTCGACCATCGTGCTGGAAATGGGCGGATCGTCGGATTTGTGTTCGCTGCTGGCCAAGGGAGAGCCGGTGGTCCTGATGGGCCCCACCGGTACGCCAACGGAGACTCCGGGCACCGAAACGGTGCTGCTGGCGGGCGGCGGTCTGGGCAATGCGGTGCTGTTCTCGATCGGCCAGACGTTTCGCGCCAAGGGCAGCCATGTTATCTACTTCGCCGGATACAAAAAGGTGATCGACCGGTACAAGGTCGAGGAGATCGAGCGGGCGGCCGATGTCATCATCTGGTGCTGCGATGAGGCGCCCGGCTTTACGCCCACCCGCGCCCAGGACAGAGCTTTCGTCGGCAATATCGTCGCCGCCATGGAGGCCTACGGCAAGGGCGCGCTGCATGGGGAACTCGAAGAACCCCTGCTCATGATGCAGGATGTGGACCGCGTGATCGCCATCGGCTCCGACGGGATGATGGCCGCGGTGGCCAGAGCCCGGCACACTGTTTTGGCGCCGTATCTTACGAAGAAACCGCAGGGAATCGGCTCTATTAACTCGCCGATGCAGTGCATGATGAAGGAGATCTGTGCGCAGTGTCTCCAACTGCACCGGGATCCGGAAACCGGGAAGGAAACGATCGTGTTCTCCTGCTTTAATCAGGACCAATCACTTGATCACGTCGACTGGGCGAGCCTTCGCCAGCGGCTCTCGCAGAATTCGACGCAGGAAAAATTAACGAAGCTATGGATTGATCGCTGCTTGAAACAGCTCGGAATCCGGCTGGAAAAATAGCGGCTTTCCCCCCAGGCCCGTCAACCCAAAATACTCAAAATGCTCGCATCGAGTGCAGCGGCAGTTTGAACCACCTTGGCATTCACGCCGTGAAGGCTCTTAGCCGCAATCAGCGCCACAACCTCCGCGCTCAAATCCACGACGTCTTCCGGAGCTGACGGGTCTGCCGAAAAAGGCAAGCGGGATAAGCGCTCGGCAATCCGCTGGACCCGTTCCTCGGCCCGTCCAAGACCCTCTGCGGCTGTCGGAAAACTACTCATTCAATAGCCATATCGGAGGCTCCAGCGAGTTCCGGAACCTTTTTTCACAAATTCTTCTACGCCACCGGCTCTCCCAACAAAAACCCAACTGCATGTTGGGAAGCCTTCTTGTAGATAGGCTCCAGCGCATCCAACAACGGCTTCTGCCCCTGCCAAAACGGAAACGGCCCCAAGCGCCGCGGCAATGCGCACGATATCGGCGGCGGCGTCACGTCGCCCATCACCTCTTCGGGCAATCGCACCGCGCCCTTCCAAAAGGTGTCCGGCTCAAACGGCAATGGCTGCTTCGGATCTTCAGGCTTTTCTTCCGCTTCGCCGTTCCGCCCGTTCTCCCCTTCTACTGTCGAGATCTGCGGCAACTGCTTCTCGATCATCGCCAGCAGTTTTTCGCGGCGCATGCCACGCAGCGCAAATAGTAAAAACGGATCCCGGTCGAACTCTTCGCCCAGCAGCAAATAAACGGCAGCGCTATGCTTACACGGGTTGGCCGTGTCCGGACACGTGCACTGCGCCTTCAGGTCCCCCTCCGCCGCAGGATAAAGCGATAGCCCTTCTTCTTCAAAAATTTCTTCAATATCGGCCGGCATTTCGCCCGCCAACAGGCGCGCCGAAAACACCGCCTGCTCCGCCAATCGCCCCGCAATCTTCGCCCAGTCCGCCTCCGGCAGCGAGTGCATCCGCACATCGACTTCATACGGCTTCGGCCGCGACCCCTGCACCCTGGCCACAACCTGCCCCTCTTCGATCTGAATGGATAGGACGTGACCTTTCTTCGCGTATTCACGGCCGCGGTTCAGCCGCGATCCCATGTCGAAGCTCTCCAACACTTCAATCCAGCGCTGCGCCCACCAGTTTTCGCCGAACTTTCCACCCCGCGATTGCGCCTTAATTCCGCTCGCCCGCTGCGGTTGACGGCCGTATGGGCTGAAAGGCGTCTTACCGCGAGTCTGCCTCTGCCCCCCCGTCCGCGCATTCCGCTGCGGAGGCCCTTGACGGCGCGCCCGTCCCGCCGCGCTACGAGGCGGTGCCGCCGCTGGAGGCGGTGTCGCCGCAACAGTCGCCGGAGGCTGGCTCGGCGCGCCCTGTCCGGGGGCCGCCGCTCCCTCCAAATTCGGCTTTGCGCCCCGCCGAGGCCGGAAGAACTTCCGGCGTCCAATCCCGCGGCCAGTTCCCCGGCCCCCGCGTTCGTTCATCCGTCTTCCTCCACGGCCTCTCCGCCCAACGCGAAGACCGACTTGAGTTCCTCGTTCGACAACTCGGTGATCCACTGCTCACCGCTGCCGATCACGTCCTTCACAATGCTCTTCTTGCGTTCGATCATCTCGTCGATTCGCTCTTCCAGCGTCCCAACGCAAACGAATTTATGGACTTGCACATTGCTCTTTTGCCCGATGCGGAAGGCGCGATCCGTCGCCTGATCCTCCACCGCCGGATTCCACCACCGGTCATAGTGAAACACGTGATTGGCCCGCGTCAGGTTCAACCCCGTCCCGCCGGCCTTCAACGACAATATGAAAATCCGCGGTCCATTCGGCGTGTTCTGGAAACGCTCCACCATTTTCTCGCGTTGCCGTTGCGGTGTCCCCCCGTGCAGGAACAGCACCTCTTCGCCGTAGCACTGCAGCAAGTGATGTTGCAGAATTTTGCCCATCTCGGCGAACTGCGTGAACACCAACGCCCGGTCCCCTGACTCCATCACCTCTTCCAGCATCTCCGTCAACCGCGCCAACTTGCCGCTGCGCCCCGTCGGCGGCGAACCATCGCCCAAATAATGCGCCGGGTGGTTGCACACTTGCTTCAGCTTGGAAAGAGTCGCCAGAATCACGCCGCGCCGCCCGATTCCATCGGCCGTTTCGATCAGCCGATACGCATCCTTGGCCACCTTCTCGTACAAGTCCGCCTGCTCCTTCGTTAGCGTGCAGTAGACCTTGGCCTCCATCTTCTCCGGCAGGTCGGCGATGATGCTCGTATCGGTCTTCAACCGGCGCAACAGAAACGGTGCCGTCAGCCGCCGCAAATTCCCCGACATCGAAGGGTCCCGCCCCGTCTGAATCGGAATGAAAAACGTCTTCCGGAAATGGTCGCGCGTCCCCAGGAAACCGGGGTTCAGAAATTCCATCACCGACCACAACTCGCCCACATTATTCTCAACCGGCGTACCCGTCAGCGCAATTCGGTAATCGGCCATCACCGCCCGCGACGAACGCGCCTGCCGCGTCTCCGGATTCTTCACGTTCTGCGCTTCATCAAGAATAAGCCCCGCCCACGGAACCTGCTTGATCGCTTCCAAATCCCGCTGCAACAGCCCGTAGCTGGTAATCACCAGCGTGTGCTTGTAGGCGAGCTTGGCAAAGTCGTCGCCCTTCTCCCGGCCCACGCCGTGATGCAATAAAACCTTTAATTTCGGCGTGAATCGCGCCGCTTCCTTCTGCCAGTTGCCCACCACCGATGTCGGGCAAATCAACAGCGTGGGCCGATTGACGCCCTCTTCGTTGTCCAGTTGTAACAGCGCCAATGCCTGAATCGTCTTGCCCAGGCCCATATCGTCGGCCAGACAAGCGCCCAGCCCCCATTTCCGCAGGAACTTGAGCCACGAATAACCGCGAACCTGATAGGGCCGCAGCGTGCCCTTGAACTCCGCCGGCGGCGCCAATTCCTCCAGCACCACCCGCCCTTCCAACTGATCCAGCAAGCCCTTCACCCAGCCCGTCGCGATCACGCCCTCAATCGCCAGCGCCGCGTTGGTCTGATAATTCCCCAACGCCATCTGAATCACTTCCCGCACCGTCGCGTGCCCCGTGACATTGCGGCGCCAGAAATCCAGCCCGATTCCCAATTCCTCCGGCGTTACGTGAACCCACTGCCCGTTCACTTTGCACAACGGCAACCGCAACCGCTCGAGTTCCAACAACTCCTCGCGGCTCACCAGCTTCTCGCCAATCGCAATCCGCCAGTCGAATTCCAGAATGAAATTCAACGACAACCCGCCCTTCGGAGGATCGTCATCGCTATGCACTTTGGCCCTCGCGCTTAAATGCGCGCGCGTTCCGTCTTTTGACCACCATAGCGGCAGCTCCACCGCGAACCCGCCCTGCTCCAGCGCCACTGAACGCTGCGTCAAAAAATCGTATGCCCCCTGCGTGTCGAGTTCGAATCCGGTCGGAACAGACACTCGTAAGCTGGTCTCGATCCGCGGAACAATCGAGGTTGCCTGCGTTAACGCAGTCAGCAGGAATTCCAGCGTCGGCTGCCGCGTCACGCCCGGCAAACGCTCGCCGGAACCGATCTGTTCCGCCCGCAAGACGTTGTCCGGATTGTCAACGCTCTGGACCATGTACCGGACCATCCACGTCCCGCTGTCCTCGGCCGGCTCCTCCAGCCGGAAACAGAGACGGAACGGCGCGTCCGCCGTTAACGCCACCGGACGCCGCCACTGGCGCACCTGCGAAGCGATCTTTTCCAACTGTTCCGGATGCCCCTGCACCAAGCCGTCCTGCGTTGCCAGCGCGTGCAGCCAACGGTCGTGCGGGCTCTTCCCGCGCGGCGGGTTCTGTCCGGAGAACGAGCCGCGAACCAGATCATCCACCATCCAGGCCAGGAATGCGTCCAAGACGATTCGCGCCGGCGTGACCGGCGGGCTGTTCTCGTCGAAGCCAATCGCCCGGGCCGCCGCCGGCATCGCCGCCGCCAGCGCCGCCAGCCTATGCCCCTCCATGCCGGGGTATACCGGTGTCCACTGCGCCGTGAAGCCCTCTTCCACCGCGATCATATCCGGCAGAAACTGCTGCCGCGCGACCAAGCCGCCGGCGAATCGCAGCGCGGTGATCCAGAAGGTTACATCGGGCCCCACCATCAGCCCCGGCCGGATTACCCGTTGCCCGAAGGTGGCCGCCAAAAAGTCGACAGTCTCCTTTGGCCCTAATTGCATACTGGCAATGGACCACGGCGCTATGGTGAGCGTTTCGTATTCGGGATGCTCGGCGATCAACGCGCTGGAGGCGAGAGGACTGTCCGGTGCGCTAGGCGCCCACAAAACAGCACGCTGCATTTTTAACTTTGCCAACTCCCCACAGTACGGAAGAGAGGAAAGTACCTCGCGCAACAGAACCGGCGGCGCCCCATATGGATAATCCTGCGGCCCGCCACGAGCCGGCTTTACCTGTTTGGCCGCCCCGTTGTCCTGTCTATGATCCGCCGAAGCCTCCAGCCAAATGGAGAAGTAGCCGTCGTGAACGCCGGCATGAAGGATCAGCATGAAAGAACTGTCTCCTCATTGATACCACGAACGGGGGTGTTGGCGCGGGGGGGTGTTTGCTTTCCAACGGAATCTCGCTCCCGCTACTCGCCCCGAGGTACCCGCGAAAATATGCGCAGTGGCTGATCGTGCTGCCATTTGCAACGCAAAGTACGGTCGGCGACTCTCGATTCTCCGCCCGAACCAAATGCCTAAGTTAGCGCAGGCGCGTTTTCTATCGTGATGTGGGGACGGGGATTCGGTAGCGGAACCGGCAGGCCCTGCTCCGCCAGCAGGCTCACATGCTCCGCAATGCCCCACTTGGCCTTGTACAGACAATCTTCCACGGAGTGCCCTACTCCACTAAAGCCTTCGATGTCGGGAGAGTAAAACGAGAAAAAATCGGGTTCCTCATTCGCCTCTATTACGAGCGAATAGCGTAACTCAATCATTGCTTCCTCCCAGCCTCGATTCCGGCCGCGTTCAAGACTGCATGGCAGGTTCCACTTGGCACTTCTTTTGAACCGCGGAAGTCAACGCGAATCAGGTTTTCGTACCCGGCTTTTCGATAGCAGCCGGAAATTTCAGACCATCGTCATTCCAACGAGCGCTTGGCAGCCGGCAATTGGAACACGAGACCAAGCTCCTCTTCCCTCCCGCGAACGCGCCCAATTACGGGAGACTCTTCGCGTATCATCAGGAAGGAGGAGACTTTCATGACCATCACCCTCAAACCCGAAGTGGAAGCCCTGATCCAAAGGCGCCTGGCAAGCGGGGTGTTCCAAAACATAGACGAAGTCATTTACCGGGCGCTGGAGTCGCAGGACGCCGAGGAATCGTGGCTGCTGCTCCACGAGCGCGAAGTGAGCGAGAAGATCGACCGCGCGATCGCCGAAGCCGACCGGGGCGAATGCACGACCCCCGAATTGTCCCGGGCCCTGCTGGAGGAGCAAAAGATGGCATGGCGGCGTCAGCAGCGCCACTAATGAGCAGCTAAGCCGTAACGCCCGAGGCGAACGCTGACCTGCTCCGGATCTGGCTCTACATCGCGCGGGATAGCGAGGAAATCGCCGACCGCGTGCAAACGGAATTCTATTCCAAGTTCGATTCGCTAGCCCGGCATCCTGGCCAAGGGCATCGGCGCACCGACTATACGAAGGCCAACGTCCTATTCTTTCCGGTCTACTCGTATCTGATCGCTTACCGGCCCGGAACCGACCCGCTGGAAATTCTCGCTGTCGTGCATGGAGCGCGCGAGGTCAAGAAAGTCCTGAGGCGTTAATCGCACTACGAAGAATCTTGAATCGAGGCAATCAAAACATGAGCATATCCCCGGAAAAAATCTGCAGCATGATGATGGCCCACGTCCAGTCGGCCGCTTTGAAAGGTGGTATCGACCTCGGCCTTTTCACAGCCATTGGCGAAGGCCATAACATCGTCGCCGCTGTGGCCCAACGCTGCGGCGCCAGCGAACGCGGCGCTCGTATTCTCTGCGATTATCGGGCGTGTCCGCAGGTCTGCGGGGGCGATTCCCGAATTGCGCGGAACCCGTGTGCCCGCTTCCGCTTGGCAATTCTCAAGAACAGCTTCGTCTATACTTTCTGCCGTTCTTCGCCCCCTCGAAGTTTCCTCAGCGCTTGCTCGGCGGCCGTTTTCAAAGGTGCCAAATCACGCTCAACCATGCGCCAGAGGCGTACTATATCAATACCGTGGTATTCATGCCGAAGCCGGTTCCCAAGGCCGCGAATATCCCGCCAATCAATCTCGGGGCAAAGTTCCGGAGCCAGTTCCCCAAGTTTTGCCGCCGCTTCGCTGATGATGAGCAGCGCATGTTGCACAGCGAAGAGTTTTTCCTCATCTCCGCCGAAATCCTCTAGACTCAGTCCTGCCGTGAATCGTTCGATGCGGTCAACATTGTCCAAGATGTCTTGAAATCGCTACGCCGGGTCGCTAGAAGGCACGTACCGCCTCAGCCTCTACGTTTTTTTGCACACGTGGCTTAAGCGTTCCTTCCTCGATCAAATCAACGCGGACGCCGAGCAAATCGGCAAGCTGATTTTCGATGTGAATGACATCGAGCAGCGAA
>SHUN01000025.1 GCA_009697495.1 Bryobacterales bacterium
TGCAAATCGCTGCGCGATTCCCACATTTCCACCGCGCCGACGATCGCTTCCTCCCTCTCCCCATCCCCCGAAAAACCTCAGAAAGGAGCCCCGCATCGTCCCCGCCTGACTTTACCCTTTCAGGCCCGTTCTTGGATTAGAAAATGCTAAGCGGCGGGAATGCTCGATCCGCCCGTGGTCATACTCCGGAAATCCTTGCGCGCGAATCGTTGTTCGAATTCGGGAAGGTCCAGGGAGCCCGACAATGACTTTGCTACCTGCGGCTCATGCGTGGTCTTTCGACTGTCAGCGAGAGCGCCATCGTTGCCCATGCGGTTCCGGCGGAGGAGATGAACTGATCCTGGCCGTAGGGGAAGCCGCTTTCGAAGTAGGGCTGGAGCCAGATGGAGCGGGTCTTGACGTGCCAGGAACCGTCGGGGTTCTGGGATCTCAGGAGGTATTGGACGCCCTTCTGATAACCCGCGTCCGAGGTTGGTATCTTACCGGCGGTGTTGAGGGCGTAGAGGGCCTGTCCGGTGGCATACGAGTCCGAACCCATCCCGTCGAGCTGTTTCCATCCTCCATCGGCGCGCTGGGCAGCCGCGAGAGCCTTCGCCGATTGTTCGATGGCGGCGGCGCCGGCTCCTGACCAGGCCAGGCCGAGAAGCTGGAACGTCTGCTGCTGGGTGTTCACTGGCTTAGCCTTCGCGAGCCAGGCGGCCGCGCGGGCCACGATCTGCTTTGTCTCGGCCTGACCTTCCGGAGGCGAGAAGTGCTGCAAGGTGAAGATGGCGAGCGCGGTGGTCTGGATGTCGCCCGAGTTCATGGGGGGACGGCGTCCGTCCGCGCTCTTCCAATAGCCTTCAGCGGTCTGGAGCGCCTTGGTGAAGTTCACGACCGCGTCGGTGTACTGGTCGCGCGGGATATGGTTCATGCCGCGGTCGAACATTTCCCAGCCGAGGCTACCGGCTCCCGCGGCCACGAAATCCATGATGCGCTCCGCCGTTTCTCCGTTGATCGTTTCGGAGAGCTGAGGGATGCCTTTCGGTGCGCGGAGGCCGCGGTCACGGGCGATTCCGGCCGCGGCGGAGGGGAGATCCTGCGAGTGGCACGAGTTGCAGCCCGCGATGCGGATGAAGTTGTGGCTCTGCATTTCGAGGAGTGCCAGGCCTTTTTCAACTGCTTCACCAATAGGCTGGGGTGCCTGGCGGGCGGCCGGGAGCGGAGCTACGCCTCCTGCCTTGCGGTCCGCTTCTGAGACTCCAAGGAGGCGGGCGACTTCGGTTTCACCCCGTTTTGCGGCGAGGGTTTTCGCGGTCTCGTAGTCGCCGGCCGCATGGGGGTCGGCACCCTTTGCGAGGAGGAGCTTCACGATGCCCGCGGGCATGGCTTCGGAGGCAGCGGCCAGCATCAGCGGCGTGTAACCGCGGTCGTCGCTGATGTTGACAACGGCGCCATTATCCAGAAGGAGTTTGACGGATTGTTCGTCACCGGCGGTCGCGGCGGCAGCCAGCGCGCCTTCGTTCTTCTTGGTGACGGCGTTAACGTTTGCTCCGCTCGCGATGAGGAGCGCGACGGCCTCGGGGTTACGGCTTCCGGCGGCGGCCGTAAGGGCAGTAGCTCCGGTTCCGCTGATTGCGCCGACATCAGCCTTTCTTGCAAGCAGAAGGCGAATGGCTTCTGCATCCCCGCGTCCAGCGGCGTTATTGAGCGGTGTGTTGCCGTTGGAGGCGGCTTGGTTGGGGTTGGCTCCTTTTTCGAGAAGCAGGCGGAGGACGGCGTTGCCGTTACCCAGGGAGGTTGCCAGGTAAAGCGGCGTCCGTCCGTCAGCCTGGCGTGCGTCGACGGCGGCTCCCTTATCCAGCAGCAGCCGGACCTTGGCTTCGTCGCGAATGGCCCAGTGGAGCGGCGTGGAGGCCCGGCGGTTCTTCGCGTTCACGTCGGCGCCATTGTCGATGAGGAACTTCATGGCCGCGAGAGAGGCGAAGCCGGCAGCGTGGTGCAGGGGAGTGGAGCCTGCTGCGTCCTTCGCGTTGACCAGGGTCTTGTCAGCGGCGAGGGTTTTCTCACATTCGGCAAAGTTACCGCTGCGGAGGTTGGAGATGAAGGTGGCGAGGCGGGGGTCGACGGGCTTGACCGGCGCTTCGGGTTTGATCTCCATACGGAAGTCGGCGCCCTGGTCGATCCAGGCTTTGAGGAGGTCGATTTCGTCGTTCGAGAGAGGGCCGGTGGGTGGCATCTTCATGCCGCCGTCACCGTTGAGGACGCGTTTGATGAGCTTGCTCTTTGCGCTGTCGCCCGCGATAATAACGGGGCCGTAGTCGCTGCCGCGCATGGCGTTCTGACGCTTGTCGAGGCGGAGTCCGGATTGCTGGACTTCGTCGCCGTGGCAGGCGAAACATTTCTGCTCAAGCAGGGGAAGGACGTGCTTCTCGAAGTCGATTTTCTCCGGCGGCGCGGCAAATGTCATGAGCGGCGCGGACAGGGCAAGGATCATCCAGGGCGTTATGCGCATTACAGCCTCCCTGGCCCAGTCATTGGCCAGTACATCAACTTTGCCTCAAACAGCGTGACCTGTCAATGGTCATCGGCCGCGGTGCGGAGCGTTGCCCGGATCAGTAATCTAAAAGACAGGGGGTAACGCGACTTGACCAGTTCCATGGAACACATCAAAGCCGTCCGCGGTGAAGGGTACTCCATCCCGGGCGAGTTCGTGGTGGCGTTGGCGCGGAGAAAATAGCCTCCCCCGGACCGCCGTGGCTCAGGCGCAATCCGCTTCCTGATCAGATAAACTAGGCTGCATCACTCAGAGGAGAAAACATGAGAATCCTGATGATTGGTTTGATCGTGCTGGGTGCGGCGGTTTCGATTCCCTATTCGCGCAGCCAGGGCACTGCTCGCCCGGCTATCGCAAACGAAGAGGACTTCCGCCGCGCGATGAAGGACCTTTCGAACTGGGGACGCTGGGGAGCCGACGACGAACTGGGCGCCGCCAATCTGATTACGCCGGCGAAGCGGAAGCAGGCCGTGGCCCTGGTTAAAGAGGGCTTGAGCATTTCCATGGCGCACGACGTCATTCAGGAAAAAGCCGCGGATGCGCCGAATATTTTAGAGCGTGTTCTGGGCAATGTCAGTCCCACAGGCACCACCGATCGCTACCAATACACGGGCACCTATCACGGCGTCAGTCACAGCCATCTGGATGCCGTGGACTGTCACGTGATGGCGGACGGCAAGGGTTACAACGGCCGGACCATGGAAGACATCAAGGCGGCCGGCGGTTGTCCCAAAGGGAATATCAATGCGCTGAAAGACGGTGTTGTCACGCGAGCCATTCTGTTCGACGCGACGCGCCTTCCGGGGAAGGCCACTCCGCAAGGGTGGCTGGAGCCGGGAACGGCCATCCATCGGGAGGACCTGGAGGCTCTGGAAAAACTGGAGCGCGTGAAGGTGTCGCCAGGCGACGTCATCCTTCTCTACACAGGCCGTTGGAAGCGGCGCGCCGCGCTGGGCCCTTGGCCGAGTACCACTGGATTCGCCGGCTATCACGCTGACGTTGCTTACTTCATCAAGGAACGCGGCGTTTCATTCATCGGAAGCGACGGGCCGAATGACGTCATGCCCTCGGGCCTTCCACCGGCCATCGCCATCCCGCTTCACCAACTGTCGCTCGTCGCGATGGGCGTGGACATTTTCGACAATTTGGATTTCGAAAGAGCCGTCGAACAAGCTAGACGGCTGAATCGCTACGAGTTTCTGTTCACGGCCGCACCGCTGCGGATCGAGAAGGGAACGGGATCGCCACTCAATCCGTTGGCGATCTTCTGAACCCGATGCCGGCCCATATGATTTCGCGGCGAGCCGTGATGATTGCTGCTCCATTGGCGTGGGCGGGAGGGTTGCGCGGAGCGAATGAGGTGCTGAGCGAATTCGTTTTTGACACCGTGCCGTTCCCTTCGTGTCATGCGTCGACGGTGGTGGAGTTGCCGAATGGCGACTTGTTGTCGGCGTGGTTTGGCGGCACCGGCGAGGGCAAGCCGGACGTGGCGATCTGGGCTTCCAGGCGCGCCGGCGGCAAGTGGACGGAACCGGTGGAGATGGTTCGGGAGCGGGAGACTCCCTGCTGGAACCCGGTGCTCTTCCACACGAAAGACGGTAGGCTCTGGTTGTATTACAAGTTCGGGACCTCGCCTTCTCAGTGGACGGCGGGGCGGAAGGTTAGCGCGGACCATGGCAAGTCGTGGTCGGCGGTGGAGCATCTACCTGCGGGGATTTATGGGCCGATTCGCGCGAAGCCTCTGGTGATGGAGGATGGCACGATTGTCAGCGGCAGTTCGGTGGAGAGCTATAGGAGTTGGGCCGCCTGGATCGAGCGGAGTACGGATGGCGGGAAGACATTCTCGCGCATTGGGCCCATTACGGTGCCTGCTGATGGTGGCGGCTCTGACGATGGTAAGTCGACGCGCGGTCTGATTCAGCCTTCGGTTATTTCGTTGGGCGGAAAAAAACTTCGCATGTATGCGCGGTCGACGCAGAATATAGGCCGCGTGTGCGTGGCGGATTCGACGGATGGAGGAGTGACGTGGACCGAGGCGCATCCTCTGGATGTGTTGAACCCGAATTCAGGCATAGACGCCGTGGCTTTGCGGGATGGCCGCGTGGTGTTGGTTTATAACAACACCGCCAAGGGACGCTCGCCGTTGAATCTTGCTGTCAGCAGGGATGGGGAGAACTTCATGATGTTCCATACGCTGGAGGATGCGGCGGGTGAGGAGTTCTCATATCCGAATGTGATTCAAGGTAAGGACGGGGATCTGCACATCGTTTATACATGGCGGCGGAAGAAGATCCGGTATGTAAAGTTGGCTTTGAGGGATGTGCCGAAGTAGAGGTGTTGCAACGCCCGGGGCGCACGCCGCTCGGCCGCCGACTTTCCTGGCGTGACCATATCGATCCACGATAGAATACCGGCGTATCGTTGAAGTTTTCAGCTAGGCGGTAAACGCGAGCAGCCGCCGCTGAACAAGAGTCATACAGGAGTCACCATGCGATTACTGAAGACAGCTACGCTGGTCATCGCGAGTTCGACGTTGTTTCCGGCGCTCAATGGCCAGAGCCAGATGCTTGTGTGGGCGCCGGTGCCGGTGCAGCCTAACGAAGGGATTGCGCCGAACAAACCTGTAATCAGGCTTTCCGAGCTTCGCTCGAAACACACAGGTCAGCAAAATTGGACGGAAACCGTCGTCGACGATAACCTTTTCCACGCGGACTACATATCCATGGCGCCCGGCGCGAAGACCCCGCGACGGTTCCATCAGGACAATCGCGCATGGTGGATCGTACAGGATGGACAGATTCGTTTCACCATTGAGGGGCAGGAGCCGTTTGTCGCGTCGAAAGGTTTCCTGGTGCAGGTGCCGCACCGCCTGGTCTACAGCATGGAAACCGTGGGCGACAGACCGTCACTGCGGGTGGAAGTCACTGTCGCAAATTCCAACACCATGTATCCCATCGATGAGACGCCCGCTCCGGTTTCCGGCGTGAAATATGTGAGGGCGCGGGTTGCAACCGTGAAGGGATCGTATGACAACGCGAACGTGACTTTTATCGACTACAACCAAACCATCGCGGGAAACGCCAAACCAAAACAAAATCAAAACCAGTTTGTCGGCGATTCTCACGGAATCGTCAACATCATCCGTGGAGATCCCAAGACACAGGCGCCCGCGCGAGATGCGGATAAAGGCCATCTGCACGTAACGGGCCCCGAGTTTTGGTTCATTCTGGAAGGGCAGATGGAGTTCAAGATTGGATCGGTGCCGGTCTTCGTTGCCGACCAGGGGGATATTGTCTACGCGCCGGCCAAGACGTGGCATCGGGTGCGGTTCGCGGGCACGGCAATGGCGACGCGGTTGGCCGTGGTCGGATATGCGAATTCCCATGTCTTCCAGCCGCCGGAGGAACTTGCGGGCCAATGACGCGTCAATGACGGGTCCGGCAACGCTCAATCTGGAATGCGATGATTTGCCTACCGTGAGGAAATCCGGCGAAGCGGAAACTGCTTGGCGAAACCAAACATGTTCTGAAAGATGCAGAATTCCGGTGCGTCAAGTTCCAGCACTCCTGCCTTCTTGACGCGCGCCAAGCATTCTTCCCCGGTGGACGCCAAGGTCCGTGTCTGGGAAGGTGTCATCCACTGAGTCAGGTACGCCATCGAGATGTGGAACTCGTATTTGTCGTGATCCGGTTTCCTCAGTTCAAGGTGTTTTGCTAAACGGTCGCGCAAATCTCTGAGTTTCCTGTTTTCGGCCGAATCGACAGGGGCCAGTTGAAAGGCCAAAGCGGTTCCTCCCAGTTGGAGGCTTCGAGCTACAAGGCGGAAGGGTGGGTCGCATCCAAGATCAAAAGCGCGCAACTTTTTCTGAAATAGCTACGTACACGCGCTCAAGGGCGCATCCAAGGACAGATCTTTTGGCCAATGAGATGGGTCTCGAACCGCGTCGACCACACCGTCAAAAATCGTCATGTGATAGCTGGATGGGGGGAGTGGAGCCAGGCTACTGCTAAAATCGCTCTTCGCCAATAGATCGTGCGAATCCGCTAACGCGCGCCACGCGTCCGTGCCCTTAGGTACTGGACTGATAATCGTGTTGCCTGGGTAGCTCCTGACGCTTCCGTCCGCGTTAAACTTGGAACCTACCGCATCAGGGCGTGGAGCGCGCGAGGTTTGGGCTGGTGCAGCGATCGCCTGCAAACAGCCGAGAACAGGGATGTGGAGTACCGTTCGCCGACTAGGCTTCATGGAAGGCCATTATTGAGCCGCGCCGCGCTTTCGCACGGCTTTCTCTTCATTGCCTCCGTCCCTTCGGATGAAGTGCGTGACCACGCCGGCCGTATTTTTCACGAACTCGATGTGCGCTTCGCTTACGCTGGAAAGAAAGTGAGTCTCCGAGCGAGCCACGAACAACTGGTCTCGCGGATGCGCGGTGTCCTTCACGGCCAACTGATCGCCGGAGACCGTGACAGTGGCCTCTCGTCCCGGCAACTGGTAGATGCCGGCATAATTGGCGAGCGTTTCCGGGGCCATCTTTAATCCACCCAGCAGATGCGAACTGTCGCGCTCATTCTCGCAAACGTCCTCCATTATCTCCGTGTCCGCCGAGTAGGTCTTTACCATGCGCAGAGTAAACGGCTTTGTAAAGGTCTTCGGATCGTCCAACGTCACTTCCAATTCCAAATGTCCGAAATCAGGGCGCCGGAAGCGCTCCGTGAGCCGAAGCGACTCCGTCTGAGGGTTCCCGCCGACGTCGAGCCAACCCATGTCATTAAAGCCCGTGGAGTTCACCACAAGGGTGTTCCCTTCCCAATGTCCAACCGAATACCCCAGCCATGTGGGGTTGGGATCTTTGGGCAGTTCTCTGTCATCCATAAAGATGCTGCGATGGGGACTGTTCGGCGACTCATGCAGCATCACGATCAATCCCGGTGTCTGCACAATTCTCGACAATCCACGGAAATTGAGGAACGGGACGCTCACGGGAAGGCAGCGGGCAAGCGGGCTGTCCATTCTGAAGTTCTGCGCCCGCTGTTGGCGTACAGTTCGGGCCCACGGCGTAATGGTGTCCGCCGGCAGATCCTGGGAGACATCGTAATCGTAGCCATATTGTCCGGCGGCGCCGGCCCGGCCGGCCTGCCAGATGCCGGTCAGGTCCGGCTTGCCGTCAGCGGTGCGCGGCGCGGGCGCGGCAAGGTTCGGTTTGCCGTCCGCCATGCGGGGAATCCCCTGAGTTTTTAGGTTGGTCCACTGCGCGAAGGTGGGCGCCGCGAAGAGGACTGCCACCGCGATGGACGTACGTTGAACTTTCATGTGAGTCTCCGTTGCGACGATTATACATTAGCGCTGCATCGAAATCGCCCGTCGATGGACGTATATGACGCGTACTCGGCCGCTGCGCCGTCCGCGCAGGTGTGCCCTCGCCAGGCGCCCGCGTCTCCTCTGTCAGTGTCGCCGTCGCTGCATGGTAACCCCTGCGGCAAGTGTTCTCGTTAGCGGTAGAAAGGCTGCCCGGTCAGCCACCGCGGCCCATAGCGGAGGGGTGGCGCGCCCACTTCGTGCGCTCCCAGGTCGGGCGCACTTCCCGTGAAGCCCTCGTTGACATTGGGGATCACCACGCCGGCATCCACGGCTTTGCTCCGAGGCTTTAGTTGAAAAGTCAGATCCATGGCGTGATAGACGGCGTATGGCTTGGCCGGATCGGGCGGCGTCATCCGTTCGAAGATGTCGAAGTCCACTTCGCGGCTGTGCGCCTCCTGCCCGGTTCCGGCCTGGAACTCGGCCAACGTGGCGAACGCGCGCCAATCGGCCGGCTTCGGTTCGTAGATCTTCTGCCCTTTGGGCGGGGCAAGCCAACTGTACTGCGCTTTGATTCCTTTGTTCGGGCGGTAGCCGTTGTAGTCGGACGTGTTCACGTCGGTGGCATTGCCCACCCGCATGATGCCGCGGTCCGGGGTGTCGCGACCCAGAAACAGATTGTTGCGAAAGTGCATGTTGGAGGAGGTGTCGCCGGCATTGTGCTCCCCGATGATGGTGTTGTGGTAGACGAATAAACCGGCGGGCTTGGCGGAGAACTTGAACGCCACGCCATTGGGGGAATGATAGAGCGTGTTGCGGATGAAGTAGACCGGCCCGCCGAATACCGGCTGGGCGCTATAGCCGCCCATGGCGGAGTTGGTGCCTCGGTTGTTGAACACGCGCAAATTGTGGACGCCGCCGTCGGTCTCAACGAAATCGTCGTTGAGCAGGTGCAGATCGTTGTTGTAAATGTCAATGGACGATGCGCGCTGGTCGGGATCGGACGGGGGAGTGCCATAGGTGGAGATGCCGATGGCGTCGTGAAAATAGGCGATGGCGTTGTGCGCGATGACGTGGCCTTGGCCGTAGACTTTGACGGCGTAGTAGCTGACCATGCGGTGCGATTTGTAAACCGGTTCTTCCCAGGTAGGACCATCGGGCGTCCGTTGCCGTCCGCCCCAACCGATGAGGCGGAAACGGTCGTCGCGGCCCAGGAAGACGTTGTCTGCGATATAGAAATCGGAAGAGCCGGCGTACTCGGTCCAGACGCCGAATCCGATGTTTTCAAAGCGGCAGTTCTTGACGGTGAGGCCGACGGCGCCGAGAACTTCCTTTTGGCCCGCGAAGATGGCGACGTCGGTGTTCCGGAACGTGAGGCCGTCGAAGATGTGATAGCGCGAGGCCATGACGTCGAACAGTCGGTGGTTGCCGTCGCCGTCGATAATCACTTCGCCATCGCCGGCGGCTCTGATCGTGATGGGCTTTTCCGGAGTGCCTTTGAGGGTGAGGGCCATGGAGCCGTCAAAGGGCGTCATCATCGGGTCTACGTAGTTGAGGCGCTCAGCGCGGTAGAGACCGGCGTGGAGCAATAATGTGTCTCCGGGTTGCGCGCGGTGCTCCCACACTACGGACCAATCGCCGAGGCCCGCGCCGTAGTAGGCATGCAGGATTCCGGTGAAGTTAGGCTCCTGGCGGGGGCCGAAGTAGTCGGGAGGGTAGACGTGCAGAGTGCGGCCGCCCGTATAGGGTTGCGGCTCGACGCGAGTCTTGACTGTGACCGTTTGCGTGGATTGTCCGGAGACGCCATCTGGGTCGCTCATCACGAAGTTGCACTCGTATTCGGTTCCGGGCTGCAGGTTTAAGATGGAGCCGGCAAAACCTTGGGGGACGGTATAGTCCAGGCCCTCGCGGCGCCGATAGACGTTCTCGCCGCCGATGCGCACCAGAGGCATGGCGTCGCGCCATCGGGTGTCGCCGATCTTGCGATACTTGACGGCCACGACAGCGTTACGATTTTCGTCGCCGCTGATGGGCCACTCAAAGCCTAGGTTCAGCAGAGTTGCGTGTTCGACGTGGAATTTTCCAGCTTGCGTCGCGTTCTGGGCAAGAGCGGTGAACGCGCAAAGGAAGAGTAGGGAGAGCGATCGGAAGCCCATAGTTGGGCCAATTATATCCGGAATCCGCCGACCGTGCCCGGAGGTTAGGCCGGCAGAGGTTAAGCCGGCACGGACGGGTAACCGGGCGTGAGGCCGGAGACCGGCCCCACGCAGTGAATCCAGGGTAAGGCGCCCCGGGGCTATCTGGGCGTACTATTTCGCCGGGGAAAAATCAGATGGATCCATGAAATAGGATTCGATCTTTTCCACGATCTTGCCGTCGGCTTCCGAAGTCTTTTGGATGACCTTCCATTCCGGATCGGCGCCGAACCCGGCCCAATTCTTCTTGGCGGCGTCCCGGCTCTCATGGGCCAGCATATAAATGTACAGATTCTCATGGTTCGGAGAATCCTGCGGTATCCACCCACCGATGAAGTTCATGTTGTTCTTTTCGAACACTTTCACTTCACCGTTGCGGAACCGCGTCTCCAGCGGCATCAGGCGGTTGGGCAGTGTGTGGTACATGCGAAGCTCGTAGACGCGATTGTTGGCGGCCCGGACTTCTTGAATCTTCATGAATTGGGCCGTAAGCAGCGATCCCGCCGCCGTCGCACCAACCAAGAGCGCACAAAAACGGAGTTTGTTGATGGTCATGGTTTCCGATTATATCAGGATTTTGACGCCCTTGATTTGCAGCCGCTGTGCCGTGGCGCTACACTGGTCGGGCAGTGTGCTTGCGTTGGAGACATACAAAATGATTCACAGATTTCTAGAGTGGGGCCCGTGTTTCAGGGCATCCGTGATGGCTATGGCCGTCCTGGTGGCGCCATTCACCGCCACTGCGCAGGCTCCAGGTGCAAAACAATCCAGCGCCGCGAAGGCGCCGCCTGCAAAGACTTTCCCGGGCGGTTGGGTGCAATCGCGAACTCCGGACGGGCAGCCGGATTTGCAAGGCGTCTGGACCAACACCACCGTCACGCCTTTTGAACGGCCGGTGGAACTCGCGGATAAGCCTTTCTTGACCGAGCCGGAAGTGGCTGCCATCGAGAAGCGAGCGATCGCGAGCGTGAACGACTTTACTCGCACCTGGATGGACCCATCGGTGAGGGTGGTGAAGACGCGACAAACGTCACTCGTCGTCGATCCTCCCAACGGCCGGGTTCCGCTAACGCCATGGGCTGAACAGACGCGCAGCGAAAACCTCGCGCGTGACGGGGACTCCTGGGAATATCTGACGTCATGGGACCGGTGCATCACGCGCGGTATTCCCGCCGGCATGTTCCCTGGCAATTACAACAATGGGTATCAGATCGTGCAGGGTCCCGGGTATGTCACCATCGTCACTGAAATGATTCATGACGCGCGCGTGATCCCGCTGGACGGGAGCCCGCACCTTCCGGCACGCGTCCGTACGTGGAACGGAGACTCCAGGGGGCATTGGGAAGACAACACGCTGGTGGTGGACACCACCAACTACAACGACAAAGGCAACATTGCCACCACCGACAGGGCCGGCCGCATCCGCGGCGTTCCGCAGAGCGAGGCGCTGCACATCGTGGAACGATTCACCCGCATCAACGCCGATACCATCAATTACGAGGTGACGATCGACGATCCCAAGGCATACAACAAGACCTGGAAGGTCGCTTTTCCCTTCACCAGGAACGACGACTACGTGCTGTATGAATATGCTTGCCACGAAGCGAATTACTCCATGGTGAACATCCTGAACGCCGGGCGCGAAAAGGACAAGGCGAAACGATAGCGTGAAAAACCGGCGTGCGCGGGTGGCGGCGCCGACCCAACGTTTGGTTTGAGTAACGCGGCTACAGCTTGAATTTGCTGACCAGGCCGATGTCGTCGCAATACCACATCCAGCCGTTCCAGATGGTCATGCCATGCGGCAGCGGGTCGTTATCGGCGAGCTGGATCTTTTCCACCATCTCGCCGGTTTCTGGATCGTGCTTGAAGAACGCGTTCAAGTTCGAATCCGCCACCCACAGATACTTGCCCTCCCAACCTAGGCCATGCGGGCGGTTGCCGGCGGTGGGGAATTTCTTTTCGACGATCCATTCCTTGGGGTTCATGCGGTAGACTTCGCGCGAGGGCGGCACGCAGAACCACAGCTTCCCATCACGCCATTCCTGCCCGTGCGCGCCGGTGCCGGGGGCGGTTGAGCTCACTTGCCCCATTTGGAATCCGCCGACCTGTTTCTTTTTCGATTCGCTGCCGGGTTGCACGGGACGCTTCTGGCGCATGTTTTCCGGTACCGGGCTGGAACGCGCGGTAGCATCGCCCGCCATGCGGTAGATCACACCGGCGCCGGGAGTGAAATGCCGTTCGATCGCCTTTCCGGTGTGGGCGTCGGAGCGGACAATCTCCCGGCTATACGTGGAGCCGATCCACAAGGCCTCGCCGTCAAACGTGATACCGCTGGAGCTTTGCGTCTCCGTCTCAAATCCACGAATCACCTTGCCATCGTCGAAATTGACCAGGTGGGCTCTGTTGCCGGCTCCCTGGTCCATGATCCACAGGCCATCCTTGGTGGCCTGCAGGCCGTTGGGCTGAACACCCGGCGATTTGAAGGCGATTTCCACTTTCCCAACCTTGCGGGCTGGAATCCGGCTGATGTCCGCGATTGCGGCCGCGGCGGGCACGGCAGCCGCGGCAGCCGCGGTGATGGTCACAAAGTCTCGTCGATTCATGGGGTCTGCTCCTCGGGTGATCTCAGCAGTGATCATATAACAAAATACGGTGCGCGGTTCTGTTACGCCGCCAGCATTTGCCGGAAGAATCGCAGGCCCGCTTCGGCGTCGTCCTCGAAGGTTCCATTGCCTTCTATTGAGAGCCCACCCTGGTACCCGATCTCTTTCACCGTCGAAAAGAAGCGTTGATACTGAGGGTCCTCCGCTGCGTTGTGAGGCCACCGGCGGCCGGCAGGGTTGGCGAAATGCAGGTGTACGATCTCTTTCTGGGCCAGACGAAGGATGTCTAGGTCTTCATTCTCCACGCGCAAGTGGTAGTAGTCGATAATCATCTTCACGTTCGGGTGGTTCACCTCGCGCAGCAGCTTCAGCGCCTCGCCGCCCGTGTTGATGATGTTGCTCTCCTGTTTGCGCAGCGGCTCAATGCCGAGCACAAGATTGTTCTGCCGGGCAATGTCTCCCGTCAAATGGAGAAAATCCTGGATCTGCTGCCAGGCACGGTCGCGCGAGAATCCGGCGGGAACATTCCTCGATCCGGAGCTGCCCCACACCACGACTCTTCCCCCCAGTTGGCTGCAGCGAT
>SHUN01000026.1 GCA_009697495.1 Bryobacterales bacterium
TGGCGAATGTCCCTGTGCGTGTCGTGTGGCGAGTGTCCCTGTGCGTGCCGTGTGGCGAGTGTCCCCGTGCGTGTCGTGCGGCGAATGTCCCCGTGCGTGTCGTGTGGCGAATGTCCCCTTGCGTGCCGCGCGGCGAATGTCCCCGTGCGTGTCGTGTGGCAAATGTCCCCGTGCGGGCCGCGCGGCGAATGTCCTCGTGCGGGCCGCGCGGCGAGTGTTCGGGTGCCCACTGGTGCCTCGCTTCCTAGCGCGAATTCCAACGGCTCAAATAAGCCTCCTCGGCCAACTGTTGCTGTTCCTTGTCATACTCGAACCGCCACCGGGAGAGCGACTTTTCCTTCAATCGCACGAGAAGCGTCCTGTCTCGCTCGGCTGTCTGCATTGCGGTCCGGCGCTCCGCCAGCCGCTTACCGATTTCCGCCGCCTCCTGCGCCATTCGTAACCGCCGCCGCAGGGACGCCGCCCGATACCGGTCCAGTGCCATAAAATCCGCCGGCTCCACCGGTCCCGAATGAACCGCCAATTCCGCCGCCCGCACCTCGCCGGCTAGTTCCTGTTGCCGGCGTTGGTTCTTGTTCCATTCTTCCTGTACCCCGCGCAGCGCGTTCTCCGCCGCCTCGACACTCCGCTCCCGCAGCCCCAGCGCCGCCTGCAAGGAAAACTGGAACTTGCGCACTACAGCGCCTCCGCCAGCCGCTCCAGCGAATGGAGCGTCTCTTCCCGGGAAACTCGAAGCCCCGCGTCCTGCCGAAGGAACGCTTCCAACTGCGGTCTCGTCCGAATCGCCGCGTCCAGCACCGGATTTGACCCGCCGGCGTACGCCCCTAGGTTGATCAGGTCCTCCGACCTCCGGTAAGATGCCATCGCCTCCCGCACCTTCCGCGACACGTCCGTCTGTCCCTGCGTCGACACCGCGCTCGCCAACCGGCTCACCGACTGCAGAATATCAATCGCCGGATAGTGCCCCGCCGATCCCAGATCCCGTGACAAAATGATATGGCTGTCCAGAATTCCGCGCGCCGCATCGCAGATCGGCTCATTAAAGTCGTCGCCTTCCACCAGTACTGTAAATAATCCCGTGATCGACCCGCCTTCGAAATTTCCAGCGCGTTCAAAGATTCGCGGAAGCAGGTTAAACACCGATGGCGGATATCCCTTCTGGCTCGGAGGCTCACCCGCGGCCAAGCCGATCTCCCGCTGTGCCATCGCCAGCCGCGTCACCGAATCCATCACCAGCAACACGTCGCCGCCCTGATCCCGGAAAAACTCGCTTACCGCCAGCGCCACGAACGCTGCCCGTAGCCGCAATGGCGCCGGTTGATCCGATGTGGCGCAGATTACCACAGACCGCGCCAACCCCTCTGGACCAAGTTCATTCTCCAGGAACCCGCGCACTTCCCGGTTCCGCTCCCCAATCAGCGCCAAAACGCTGACGTCGGCGGCGTTGTGCTTCGACATCGCGCCCAGAAGGGTACTCTTTCCGACACCGCTCCCGCCGAAGATCCCGATACGCTGCCCTTTCCCGCACGGCAACATGCCATCGATGGCCCGAATGCCGGTCACCATCGGTTCTGTGATCGACGGCCGGGACAAGGGACCCGGCGGCGTCGCGTACAGCGGATAGGAGTCCTCGGCGTCGATCATCGGGCCGCCGTCCATCGGACGTCCGAATCCGTCCAGGACGCGCCCTAATAGACTTCGCCCCACCGGCACCCGGGCCGCCGCGCTGCGCGCCACAATCGGATCCCCCAACTGCAGTCCGTCGGTCTCTTCGAGTGGCATCGACAACAACCGGCCGTTCCGGAATCCGATGACCTGCGTGCGGACGCGCCGCCCGCCGGCCAGCGTGATTTCGCAGAAGTCCCCCAATCCCGCCGCCGGGCCTTGCGACTCCACTAGCAGCCCCACCACTTCCGTTACCAGGCCGCTGCTCCGCCAGGGATGGGCCCGCTCGAGGTCGTCCAAATAGGGGCCCGCCACAAAGTGGTCAGGCGGTGAAGCGGGCATCTGTATGTGTCTCATTTGGATTTGTGTGTGGCTATGCGGTCGGCAAAACCATTTTCAATCTCGGCTAACTGAGTATTCACGCTCGCGTCGATCTGTCCGCGTTTCGTGTCGAGGATGACCGATCCCCGCTCCAGCGACCGGTCTCCGACTACCTCTACTTGGTCCGGGAGTCCCAGGTCGGCCAACCGTCCAGTCAACTGCCCCGCGTCCTCAGGAGCCGTCCGGACGCAGAGGACTTCCGCCTTGTTGATGGTCTCTAGCGCCGCTTTCAGGATTCCGAGGAGGGAATGCTGGTCCACTGTCAGTTCCCGCCTGAGGATCTTCTTCGCCACCGCCAGGGCCAGCCGGAGTAACTCCGGTTCCGAATCGCGGCGAAACCGCGCCCGGTAGGATGCCAGTTCGGCGATTGTCGCCGTGAAGCGCTCCAGCACCGGTTGCAGGACGGCGGCCGCGGTATCCGCGCCTGTTTTCTCTCCCTCGGCGCGTCCTTCCCGGCGGCCTGTTTCGTGACGCCGCGGCAACTCCGACTCCAATTCGTGAATGCGCCGCTCCAATACCTGGATTCGTTGCAGAGCGCCTTCCATATCCATGCACACCGCGTCAGCGGGCGGCTCTCCCGTCGGCGACGCGTTCACCGGTTCGCCAAACGCCAACAGCCAGCGGACGGGATCGACGCGCGCAATGTTTGTTCCAGTCAGGACGCGGGATGACATGTCATTTCCTTAGAGCACGTACTGCTCGCCTCCTCCGCCGCCCTTCATGCTGATCGTGCCGTCAGCCTCCAACTGCCGCACGACGCTGATGATCTGCTGCTGCGCCCCTTCCACATCCTTGATCTTCACCGGTCCCATCGTGTCCATCTCTTCGCGGAGCATCTCCGAGCCGCGTGACGACATGTTCCCCATAAAATGGTTCCGCAGTTGGTCGCTTGTCCCTTTCAACGCCAGCGTCAACATTTTACGGTCGACTCGCGACAGAATTTCCTTGATCGCGTTGCTGTCCACCGTCAACAAATCTTCGAATACGAACATGAGGTGACGGACGGTCTCCACCAAACTCGGATCCTGGACTTCGATATTGGTGAGGATCTCCTTGCTCGAACCGGCGTCGAGACGATTGAACATCTCGGCGACCGCGTGTATGCCGCCGTAGGACTCGCGGTTCAACTCTCCTAATGCCTTCAATTTTTGTCCGATAATCGTCGCGATCCGCGCGATGATATCGGGCGAAATCTGGTCCAGGTGCGCCATTCGCAGCGCCACGTCCGGACGCATCTCCGCCGGCAGCGAGGATAACAACGCCGCCGCCTGCGAAGCTTTCAAGTGCGACAGAATCAGCGCGATCGTCTGGGGATGTTCGCTATGGATGAACTTGGCCAGTTGTTGCGGATCCGCTTTTTGGAGCGCATCGAAATTCGCTGCGTCGCTCCCGACCGACTTCATCAGCCTTTCGAGCAGACTTCGTGCCTGTTCCGGTCCGAACGCGTTAACCAACATATTGCGCGCGTACTCGACGACGCCCTTCAGCACATAATCGTGCGCGACCGACATCTGATAGAACTCTTCCAGTACGCGTTCACTGGTGTCATTCGTCACCTGGTGCAGCCGCGCGACTTCCCGCCCTAATACGTGCACTTCGTCTTCGTTGAAATGCTTGAGCACTACAGCGCTGGCGTCGGCCCCCATCGTCACCAGCAGCACCGCGGCTTTCTTCAGGCCGGAGAGCTGTTCCTCATGGTCCGCGTCTTTTTCCGGCTTTACCGCCATCATTAGTAAATTCCCTTTCCCTCGGTCCAGGTGCGAATCAGGTTTGCCACCGCTTCGGGATCCTTTCGCGCCAAGTCACTCAAGTGCCGCGTCAAAATATCCCCGCGCCGAACCTCGGCCTTGGGGATCTCCAGTTCCAGCAGCGCTTCGTTCGTCAATTTTGTCCGCAAGAGTTCGCGTTCACGAAGTTGTTCTTCCAGCGACTTCGCCCCGCCTTCACCGCCTGCCGCGCCCGCTTCCAGTCGGGCCGTCCCGACCGCGCCTTCAATCGACGGATCCAACGTGACGTCGACATGTTGGCCTTTCCGCTGCTTGCCAATGGGGAGTCTGGCGGCAAACCCACCCACCGTCCGGCCCACCGCGCGTACCATCCGATAGGCCACAAAGAGTATCGCCAGCACCAGCACGAGCACGACGGCCGGCAGCCAGTTCTGCTCGATGAACCAGTTCAATTGCCCTTCCAGGGGCAGGAGCAGCCAGGCCGGAATTGCGGCCGGCAACAGGAGCCGGGGACGGGACGGCGGTGCCGTAACCGTTCCGGGCGGCGGCGGCATGTTTCTGGTGGTCTCGAACGCTATCGCCTCGACGATAATCTGATCCCCCCGCTCCTGCTGAAATCCAACCGCCGCGGAAACGATTTCCTTAATCGCGCGCAACCGCTCCGGTGGCGGTGCTTCGACCACGCGCTTACCGCCCTCGGTCTTTACCGTATGATCTAAGAGCACCGACATCGACAGCTTCTTCACCTGTCCGTTCGGGAACTTCGTGTGACGGATCACGCGGCTCGTCTGATACGTCGTGCTTTCCAACCGCCGGAACAATGGACCGCCGCTCCCCGATCCAGTCTGTGACGTGGGCCGCGACGTGGGGCGCGGCAAGTTGGAAGCCGTTCCGGGGACACCGGCCGCCGACGCCGGAGTCGACCCATCCTCGGACCGCTGCGGCTGTACCATCACCGAGCGGGACGGGTCAAACGACTCTTCGCTCTGGTCTCCGCTCGCCAAATCGCACTCCAAAGAAACGGCGGCTCGAAAACCGTCCGGCCCCACCAACGGCTCCAGCGTCGCTCGTATCTTTTCGAGCAGCGCTTTCTCCATCCGCTCCCGGTACTCGATCAACTCTCTCGGCGATTCCGCATCACCGTCGCCGGATCTCTTCGGACGGCTCAAAAGGTTGCCCCGCATGTCCAGAATCGATACGTTATCAGGCGTTAAGCCGTCCACCGCGCTCGATGCCAAGTGCGCGATCGCCTGAACATTTTGTTTGGAAAGATTGGCCCCCGGCTTCATCTTCAAAAGCACGCTCGCTTTCGCCGGCTGCCGGTTTTCCAGAAATAGGCTCTGACGGGGAAAAGTGATGTGGACTCGCGAGGATTCCACTTCCTGGAGCGCCATCACCGATCGCTCCAATTCTCCTTCGACGGCCCGATGGTAGTTCACCTGTTCAGCGAATTCGCTAGTGCCGAAGTTCGGTTTGTCGAAAAGTTCAAACCCAATTCTGCCGCTTTTGGGGAGTCCTGCGGATGCCATTTGGATGCGAAGCTCATCGACCTTTTCCGAGGGAACTTTAATCGTTTTTCCGCCGTTCTCCAGCCGCACCTCTATGGCCGCTTCCTTCAACCGGGACAACACCACTCCGGCGTCCTCGGCCGACAGGTCCTGGAACAGCGTCTTGAAGTTTCGCTCCGTCTGCCAGTGCCGCAAGCCGAAGAGTCCCCCGATTACCAGAATCACCACACCGCCAATCGTGATGCGTTGCCGCACGCTGAGGCGTAGGAAGAGGTCGCGTAGCTGTTGCAGATAGGCCATTGGCTTAAAAAATTAACAACAGCCTACATCTGCATCCGCATAATTTCCTGATAGGCCTGAACCACTTTGTTCCGGACTTGCAGAAAGGTTTCAAACGCGATTTCGGCGCGTTGGCCCGTCAGGATCACCTGGTGCAGTTCCTCGGTTTCCCCATTCATGAAGGCGTTCGCCGAATTTTCGGCCTTCGCGCGATACTGTTCGACGCGCCCAATCGCTTCGTTGAACATATCTCCGAACTCTTTGGCGCCGGAGGGCGCTTCGGCTTTGTCCGGTCCGCCAATCGACGGGACGGGTGCTATCGGATTGATCCCTCGAATCGAGTCCACCGCCATCACCTCATCAGATCCAGGGAGCGCTGAATCATGTCTTTCACGGCGGACATCGCGGCGATATTGGATTGGTAGGCCCGCGTGGTATTGAGCAGATCCACCATATCTTCGGCTGGATTCATTCGGGGAAAGGAGACGTATCCCTGGGCGTCAGCGTCCGGATGGCCGGGCACGTAGCGACGGTCCGGTTCCCGCTCGTCCTCGACGACGTTAGCGACGCGAACCCCCTCCACACCGGGAGCGAGTTCAGTATGGAACACCGATTGGAACGGGTGTCCCGCCTTGGCACTTTCGAAGATGACATCTTTTCGACGGTACGGGCCGCCCTGTGAAGTTCTTGTCGTTTCGGAATTGGCGAGGTTTTCCGTGAGAACTTCGGCGCGGCGGCGCTGGGCATCAAGGCCTGACGCGCTGACCGATAAAAGGTGGAAGAGGCTCATTAGCCGCGCCCTTCCTGGAGGGCCGAGCGGATGGCCCGGAACTGCCCCTTTGCCATCATGCTAACTAGTTGAAAACGCAAGGCGTTTTCGGCCAGAAGCCGAGCCTCCCGCTCCATGCTGACGTTGTTGCCGTCGTTGCGAAATTCCAGGCCCTCCAGCTCCTGGACGGCAGCCGTTCCGCCCTTGGCCAAGGTGAGGAACTCCCGCTGGAAATCGATGTCTTTGGTGACATATCCGGGGGTCTCGGCGTTGGCGAGATTGGAGGCGACCAACTTCTGCCGGGCGCTCAGCAGGTCCATATAGTGCTCTTGTTTAGCGGCGATTCGGTCCAACATGCCTGTCTTTAAGCAAGTTGGAGACCAAAGTCTAGGGGCGTTCGGCGACGATCAGATGTGACGGGCGCCGCCCCGCGCCGTAACCCATCGAAAATCCAAGGGGTTTTACCAGGCCAAGCGTCTCAAACGCATCCCGCATCTCGTCCTGATACCGCGATTCGAAGGGTCGATCCGGCCGCCCATAGCTCCCGAACAATCGCAACTTCCATCCCTGCTTCGTATAGACACCGAAGCGGATCCCGGTATCATCCTGGACAATGCGCGAGGAATTGGCCAGGATATAGTCTCGCAGCTTAACGAATGGTGCCCAATGCAAAAGGAAGGAGGCGCTTTTGATGAGCGTTTCGGGCTTCCCCAATCGCTCTAAAAATGTCAAAAACGACGAATTCTTTTCCAATCCGGCGCCTAAATCGAGTCTAAAATAGTACATTTTTCGTTGTTTCCGCTCCCCCTCCTTGTGGTAAACCACCTCTAACCCGTCGGGCTGCTCGCCTCGCTTGGCCTGTACCTTCTCCAGTTCGATTCGTTTGCCGTCATGGTCGATTCCGACGTTTCGAACATTTTCAATCGTATTCCCGGTCCGGGCCAGCAACATTAAGACGACGGGTAGCACGCCATCGACCAACTGCCCGCGCAGTTGCCGGGACATTTCGGCGGTGATGAAAAAACTCCGTTCGAAGAGCGACGCGCTGCCGCGGCGGATGCCGTCAAGTTGGGCCTCCAGATCCGCGGCTTCGTAGGCGGCGGGGTCCAAAATGGTCCCCGGCCGTTCCAATCCGGCAAGGACATAGACGGACCCGTTGGGATAGAAAGCCTGCATGTAGACGACATCGGGACCGCTGAACGGATAAAAGATAAAGTTGCTTTTAGCGTCAGCGCCGCCGAGTTCACGGCGCTGGAAATCGCGCACCGGCTGCATTCGTTTGCTGTCGGCGGCTTTCCACGCCTTGCTCATCTCCACCGAATATTCTTGCCAGGTGGGCGTCTTTTCCAGTTCCGAATAGGCGCTGCCGGGCGCTCCTGGCATACCGGCCAGGAACCGGGCGTCGTCGTTAAACATCCGGTCTTCGTTAATCGCCGTTTTGACGCCGGCCGGCTCGCGTTCCGTTCGAGAGCAACTGATCGTCGAGGTAAATAAAATCGGAACAACGAGTATAGGTAAAATAAACTTTCGAGCGGACGAACGGTCTCCGAAGCAATTAATCATGATAGCTTACGATCCGATTCCAGGCCGGGTTTTTTGCGATTACCAGTTTGGCGACCGGACAATTTATATGATGCGCGCCGGCGAGGTATCCGGTACTGAGAAGAAACTCTCCGGTGATCTCGCCGCCTGTAAACTTAAAGGTGGATTTGAATAACTTGACCCACTCCGGCTTAGTGCGCGGATGATGACGGTCGAGCCAGGCGCGAAAGGACCCGTCCCGATCTCGAATGGTTTGCAGGCGGCGAGCGTTTTCGATGGCGGCGGCAATTTTCAGGCGATTCCGTATGATGGACGCGTCAGCGAGCAGCCGGGCTACATCGGATTGGTCGAAGGCGGCGACGGCGTCAATGTCGAACCCGCGATAGGCCTGACGGAAACCGGCGCGTTTGCGCAGGATGGTGGCCCAACTGAGGCCAGCTTGATTGATCTCCAGCACGAGCCGTTCGAAGAACGCGGCATCGGTTTCGACAGGGAAGCCGTACTCTTCATCATGATAGGGCCCATGGAGCGGGTCCCCGATGGCGGCGAGGCAGTACGTTCCGGGCGGAAGTTCTAAAACAGGACTTAGCCGCACACGGTCCCTCGGAGTTCTTCCCTGTGGAAAACTGGTGCCAGGCAGATGCGCCGGGATAAACCGGCATGTAGTAGAGACTGAAAGCGTTTTACAAGAAAAGAATAGCAAACCATCTTGGCCTCGAGTTTTGCGGGTGTCGTCGCGAGGCGGCATTCGAAGCGTAACCAGAGGCATTGGTGGGCTGGGATACGGAGCTTCGAAAAACCTCAATCCCCTCCGTGCCAACATAGCCGAGACACTATCCCCGGCCTTAATTACTGAGCAGGGCGAGAATGGAAATCAGAATGAACACGAATCAGAAGCAAAACGGATTTGCCTCGGCCATTCCGCAGCCAGTTCGCCGGCCCCGGCTCGCCCCAATCCAGACGTCGTAGCCGACGCGCGGCGACGTGCTTTCTCATTGGACTACAAATTTCGAATTCTTAAGGAAGCCGAAGCCGTCAAGGCCATCGGCGGGATCCTCGCACTTGACGACATGGCGCCAGGAGCGTGAGGCCGGTATGCGGCAAGCGCTCACTCCCAAGTCTCGCGGCCCGAAAAAGAAACCCGGTACCCACCAGCAGGAGCTCCAGCAACTGCGCCGCGAAATCCTGCGCCTGAGCGACGCACTGGCACGGGCGGAGATGATCATCGATGTCCAAAACAAAGTGGGCTCGCTGTTGGGATGGGCACTGCCGCCGGGCCAGGAGGGGAAGATTTCATAATGGACGCGGTAGCCGCGTTGTCGGCGACGATCGGCATAGAAGCAGCTTGTGATGCTCTTGCCGTGTCCAGGGCAACCTTCTATCGAAACCGCCCTCTACCGGGTCCATCCGCCATACCGGAATCACCGCCGCCGCCAGTTGTTCGCGCCTCGCCTGCGCGGACACTGGGGACGGAGGAACGTCAACGCGTGCTCGGTGTTTTCCGCCCGCGCGGCTGCGTGATACCGGTCCGCAATTGCCTCGATCCATTCGCGTCTGGTTGCCATACTCAGTTGTCTCCTCAATCTGTCGCTCGCCCCTTTCAAATAGGACGAGTAACATTTTCTTGAGGCAACGATTCACCGCTGGTAACAAAAATCGTGAGTCAATGCGGCTGGGAGATCTAATTGTCGCTGGACACGAGCCGAAAGACCACGATCAGGAAAGGCGCGGTTTCCAGGAACTCTTTGCGCCAATCGGTGCCGAGGGCCCTGAGCGCTTCCAGCCGTTCGGGCGGAAAGCGGTGCTCGTCGTTTTCCTTCTCCTCAACCTCGGCGGCAAGACGAATTTCCCGTTTCTTGACGGGGTCGGAAACCACGACGAAGCGCCAGGGCTGCTGCTGGGCGCCGTCCCAGCCACCGTGATCGCCCGCTCGATAAGTTCAAGGGCAAGCGGTTCGGGTGAAAAATGCCGCACGCTCCGCCGGCGTCTCATCACCGCTTCGAACTCGGCGCTAGCGGCCAGTTGGACGGATTCCGGCTCCCGATTCCAGTCGAGCGGAACGAAGCGCGGCGGGGTCGCGGCCATGCCCCTATTTTGGCAGGCCGAAACTGTAAAGCGTCGAGCGGGTCCGGACATAAAGGCGGTTGTCGCCAAGTGCCGGCGTGGCGAAAACGTCTTCGTCGAGATTGTTTACCTTGAGGACTTCCCACTCGCCTTGGGCCTTGAGCACGGAAAGCTTGCCAGCCTGACTGACCATAAAGACCTTGCCATCGGCGGCGACCGGTGACGCCCAATATGGCTCCAGCGCGCCCGGAATGCGGCCCTGTTTCAGCACCGCGCCGTTCGCGGGGTTGAGCGTCGTCAGCACGCCGCCGTCTTTAACCATCCAAAGAACGTCCTTGTAATAAAGCGGCGTCGAGCAGTTCGGCAACGACTTGCGGTAGCGCCATTTGACGTGGGTTTCGGTGATGTCGCCGCGTCCGCCCAGTTGAATCGCCATGATCGAGTTCTGCGCCTGGCGGTGCAATCTCAAAAAGTTCCAATCGTGTTCATCCAGGAAGGTATCGTGATTCAGATCGTAATCGACCATGGCCCTCGCGTTGCGAATGCCGACCCCGGCGGCCTCCTCAACATTTAACTTTCCGTCGCCGTCCTTATCGAATTTGGCGGAAACGACGGACCAGTCCTCCACCGCGGGCGGGGTTTCCGTATCGCCGCCGGACTCCCAGGAGTTCAAATACATCTTGTCGCCGATGATCACGGGCGCGCCCTTCAACTGCCATGCCATGCCGCCGGCCCACCACAACTTCTTGCCGGTCTTCAGTTCGTAGGAAGTGGTGACATAAGCGCCGGGAACGATAAGTTCGGCGGGCCCTTTCGCCGGGCGCCAAACGGATGGCGTGACATAACCTCTAGTTGTCTCCGGGCGCTCTACTTTGTAGCGAACCTTGCCGGTCGACTTATCAACCGCCAGGTAATAAGAGTTCGTGTTCTGGTCACAAACCAGGAACACCATGTCGTCGATAATGACGGGTGACGAGCCGTGGCCGTTGGCGTTGTTGAACGGTCCGAGAGGCAACTGCCAGAGCGGCTTGCCCTCCACTGAGTAAGCCAGCAGGCCGAAGTCGCCGAAGAAGCTGACGACGATCTTGCCGTCGCTGGCCGGGGTGCCCGACGCGGGGGAATTCGTCTGCTGAAATACCTCTTTGCGGGGACGCGGAGACTCTCTTCGCCATAGCTCTTTGCCGGTGTTGCGGTCATAGGCAATCGTAAAGAGCGCCTCCAGATCGACCGCGGTCAGAAAGAGGCGCGGACCGGCTAAAATCGGGGAGGAGTGTCCCGGTGGAACGGCGGTCTTCCAGACGACGTTTATGTCCGGCCCCATTTCCACCGGCAGGTTCCGGTCGTCAGTTACGCCGATGGCGTTTGGGCCGCGGTATTGCGGCCAGTCGGCACTTAGAAGCGCTAGGGAAGAAACGAGAAAAATTCGTAACATTGGGAGTTATTGATTGGCAAAGCAGTAGAGATGTCCGTGAGTACGTATGAAGATACGACCGTCAACAAAAGCCGGTGTCGCGTTTACAGCTTCGTTCATCGGATTAATAGCGAGAATTTCCCATTCGGCCCCAGGCTTTATGACTGCCACTTTTCCTTCATGAGAAGTAGCATAGATACGGCCGTCGGCGGCAACGGGCGAAGCATAATAATCGCCCAGCGCGCCCGTCAGCCGGCCCTGTTTCAGAACCTTGCCGGATACGGCGTCGAGCGCCGTCATGATACCGCCTTCCTTCGTGAGATACAGGACGCCTTCGTAGTAAAGCGGCGACGGAACATTCGGCAACGACTTATAGTAACGCCATTTGACTGACTTATCGGTCATGTCGCCACGACCGCCCAGTCGAATGGCATTCACGGCGTTGACGACCTCTTTCCGCCGTTGATACATCTTCCAGTCCCGAGCTTCGACGAAGCCGCTCCGGTCCAGATCCATGGCGGTCCAATCCTTGGTCAGCCGGTCGTCGGCAATCTCTTCCTTTGTCAGTTTGCCGTCTTTGTTGGTATCGCGTGTCTTCAGTATTTCCGGAAAATCGGGGACGTTTTCCTGTGCGCCTTCGTCGGATCCCCCAGCCCAGCCGAGGACATAGACGGTGTCGCCGTGAATGACTGGAGTGGGCTTCAACTGCCAAGTGAGCGAATTGACCCACCAGATCGGCTCGCCGGTTTCCACCGCGTAGGAGACAAGCGAATAGGAGCCGGCGATGAGTACCTGCTGGGGCTCATTGGCCGGTTTGTAAATAACGGGGGTGGAAAAGCCGCGGGTGAAATCGGGGCGCTCGCGACGCCATTTCCGCTTGCCTGTGTCCTTGTCTAAACCGAGGAAGAAAGATCCGCTTTCGGCGTCAATATTGACGAGCAGCGTGTTGCCGGCCAGCACCGGAGACGTGCCGATGCCGAATGGATTATTGATGGGACCCAGATCGAGCCGCCAGCGTTCATTGCCGGCTGAATCGTAAGAAATAACGCCGAAATCGTTAAAGAGCGCGTAGACGTTTTCGCCATCGGTGACGGGCGACGAGCTGGCCGGCGTCGAGGACTTGTGGTGATCGGCGGTGCGCGGACGGGGAATCGTCTTGCGCCACTGCTCCTTGCCGGACTT
>SHUN01000027.1 GCA_009697495.1 Bryobacterales bacterium
ATCAATGGTAAGTTCGATTCCCGCGGCCGCGAATGCGATATTCGCTGGTCGTCTTTCATCCTGAACGACGTACCCGGCAAGCTCCGTCATTTGCCGATTTACGCGATCGCCCAGATCAACAACGTCTATCCCAACCCGGACGCGCAGGGCAAGGAGCGCTGGGTCGCCTACCCGCGTCCGCACCTGGTGATTCAATATTACGACGGCTTTAGCGGCGACCTCCTCTACGCCGAAGCGGTTCATAGAAAGTAAATGACGGCCCTCACCGGCCGCGTGTGGGCGAGGCAAGACCCGTGGTGCGGACTTGTGCTCGCCCTCGCCTCTCGTCGGCCAAAGCGGGAAATTGCAAATTGGCGGTCGTGGCCTAGCTTCGCCGGTCCAGCTGCAGCCCTCTTCCTCAGCCTCACAAGCTGCCACTGGATGAAGCCCAGCGAAGCGGCGCCAGCCGCCCCCTACCAATTCGACTACTTCCACAAAGGCGTCAGCTTCACCGCCGAACGCATTTCCTACAGTGACCCCCAAGCCCGCGCCATGCTCGCCCAACTCCCGCAGTTCGGCGTCAATGCCATCGCCTTAGTCCCCTTCGGCTTCTCCCCTCGCGGCGAGGGGAAGATCCGCATCCCCGCCCGTGACAAAAGCTGGGAAAGCGAAGACGGCATGGAAATCCTCACCGCCAGCGCCCACGCGCAAGGAATGCGCGTCATGCTCAAACCCCACGTTTGGCGGTTGCAAGGCCGCGCGCCCATCCCCGATGAAGAGGCACGGAAATGGCTCGCCGAATACAAACCCTTCATCGAGCACCACGCCCAATTCGCCGCGCGTATCCACGCTGACATCTATTGCATCGGCACCGAGCTGCGCGGTCTAACGCCCCATGAAGTCGAATGGCGCAACATCATCGCCCGCGTCCGGAAAATATACAAAGGCCCCATTGTCTACGCCGCCAACCACGGCGAAGAGTTCGAATCCATCCGCTTCTGGGACGCCCTCGACTACATCGGTATCGACAACTACTATCCCCTCGACGACCAGTACAAAGCCTCGACGTTAGTAACAAAAATCGAAGCCGTCCAAAAACAATTCAACAAACCCGTCCTCTTCACAGAAGCCGGTTTCGGCGCCCATCAAAATTCCCATCGCGAACCCTGGGAAGACCAAACCGCCAAGCCGCTCGACCTCGCCGAGCAGGCCCGCAGCTACGAAGCGCTGCTCAACGCGGTCTACCATACGCCCTGGTTCCGCGGCGTCTATTGGTGGAAGGTTGGCACCAATGGATACGGCGGTCCCGACGACAATTCCATGACCCCTTGGCGCAAACCCGCCATGGACATCGTCAAGCGCTTCTACCTACTTCCGGCTCCGTAACGCCACTTGGCCCTTCCGCGAACTATCCACCGACTGTCCCAGAATCCGCATCGACTCCTGCGGTGCGTGGAACCCGGTCGAATTCTCCGCCTCCGCGAAATCCAGGAAGAACTGCGCCCGCCGCTGATGCGCCCATACGGTCTTCAAAGCAGCGTCCGTCGCCCCGGCTTTCCGCGCCGCCGCCGTGTCGTCAATCAACTCCATCAGCGCGTCCATCGCCGTGTTCCGCAGCTCAAAGAAGCGCGTCTGAATCGTCTCCACACGGTCTTTCATCTCTTGTTCACTAAAGTGATGGCAGCCCATGCAAGCGCGGTCCACATTCAACATCGGGCTCTGCACATGGTGGTCGCTGATCTTCATTGCGCCGACGCGCTTATACGGCATATGGCAGTCCGCGCACGAAACGCCGGACTTGGCGTGAATGCCCTGGTTGTACATCTCGAACTCCGGATGCTGCGCCTTTAAAACCGGCGCGCCGCTCACCTTGTGATCAAAGTCCGTATGGCCCACTTCGTCGTAGTAGGCCAGAATATTGTCCACCTTCAGCCCCTTGTGCCACGGGAACGTCAACCGCTTCTCCGGGCCCTTGAAGTAGTACTCCACATGGCATTGCCCGCAAACATAGCTCCGCATTTCCTGCGGCGTGGCCATCGAGTTTACATCGTAATTCGCCACACCCTGCGAGGCCTTCAAAACCTTCATCCCCTCCATAAACGCGGGCCGCGTTATGCGCAATTTCAGCGTCGATGGATTATGGCAGTCGATGCACGACACCGGATGCGACGCATGCTTGGAGGCGTCGGCATAAGTCATCTGGTTGATCTTCTCGAACCCGGCCGTCAAATCTCCATTGCCCAGTTTTCGGAATGCCACGGCCAGCGAAGCGTGGCAGTTCAAACACGTCCCCGGCTGCTTGAAATTCAAAACACGTTCGGTGTACTTCTGGTCCACCAGCATATAGGCATGCCCGCGTTCCTCCCGAAAATCCACTGAGAACGCATACCCCGCCCATAGTTTTTTCAACCGCGGATCTTCTTCCAACTTACTTTGCGACACCACGCCGCGCGGATCCCCCTTCGTAGGCGAATGGGACATGGCCTCACTCCCGCCATACCGCGTCCGCGTCTGGTCCGCGGTCAAGAGATAATCCGCGTAATGCTGCGGAAAATTGCGCCCCCATACCTCGGGATCGGCGGTGTCCTCCGTCAACTCCGCCACGCGGAAAAACGGACTCTTCGCCTCCTGCTTTCGCTCAAAAATATTGACCAACAGTCCCGCCCCCACCGCCGCTCCCAGCGCCGTCAACCCCACCCACAACCAGATCGATTTTCCCATTTGTCCCGCCTCCTAATGATGTCCAACTTCGCGGTGGCACGCCAAACACGATTCGCTCGCCTGATGCCCTTGGATCGCCCGGATCGACGAAGTAATCTCCGCGTGGCAATGCAGACACGCTTCTTCCGTAATCCGCCGGTTCCGCGCCGTGATCCGGATATTTTCCGGAAACCAGCCCGTCGTAAACGCCCACGAATGAAAGAAGCCGTTCAACGCCTTCGTCGTGTATTTCCCAAATACGTCATGGGGCGCGTGGCAATCGTTGCAGACCGCCGCCCGCCGGTGGCTCGCCTTCATCCAGCCCGCGTACTGGGACTGCATAATATGGCAGTTCGCGCACGCGGCCGGATCGTTCGTCAGGTACGACCCGCCTCGCGCGTAGGTAAAGGTGAAAATCCCCAACCCGATCGCCATCCCGCCCAGCACACCTGCAAATCGCTGCCAGTTCATCGTCGTTTTTTAGTGTAAGTCATCGTTCTTCCTATCGCGGCAGCCGTCAACCTCGAACCTGCTATACTTACGGGCAGTGCGTTCCCACGCACGCTTTCCAGGAACTATCCAAATGCCAAAGCTGAAAACCCACAAGGGCGCATCGAAGCGCTTCAAAAAGACGGGTACGGGCAAAATCAAGCGCAGCCACGCTTTTGCCCGCCACATCTTGACCTCCAAGAGCTCGTCCCGCAAACGCCGTCTGGCCGCGTCCGCCATCATGGATCCGACCAATTCGCCCGAAATCAAGCGGATGTTGCCCTACTAGGAAAAACCCGCCGTGTGAACGTGGCGCGCGGCACGTGCCCGTATCACCGGCCCCAAGCCTTCAAAGGCTTCTAATTACTCAAGGAGAAAAACGTGCCCCGTGTAAAAAGAGGTACTAAACGTACCAATAATCGGAAGAAAGTCCTGGCGCTTGCCAAAGGCTTCTTCCTGGCCAAATCGAAACTGCACCGCTATGCGCAGGAAGCAGTCGAAAAATCGCTCGCCTACGGTTACAAAGGCCGTAAGCTTAAAAAACGCGATTTCCGCTCCCTCTGGATCTGCCGCATCAACGCCGGAACCCGCGCGAACGGACTGTCCTACTCCCGTTTCATGAACGGGCTCAAGAAGGCGGAGATCACGATCAACCGCAAGATGTTGTCCGACATCGCCACCCGCGATGCTGCTGGTTTCACCGCCCTGGTCGACAAGGCCAAGGCCGCGCTCGCGTAGTAGCTGAACCGCTGCATAAAGAGGAAACCGTATGGACCTGCAGTTAGAGGATACCGATACACTATCCGGCCTGGAGGATCGCATCCTCCGGGCCGTTCAGCTTGTAGGCAAGCTCAAAGAAGAGAATGCCGGATTGAAGGAACGGCTCGCCGAAGCCGAGTCCGAAGCGAGCCTCGCCACAGCCGCTCGCAATGATGCCGACGAGGCCCTCGCCGGCTTCAAAATGAACGCAGGTAAGGCGGAGAAGGAACTGGAAGTCCTTCAGATCGAGCGTAAACAGGTTAAGGCCCGCATCGAAAAGCTGCTCGGCCAAATGGATCTGCTCAGCGGCGGATAGCCCCATTACGCAATGGCCAGCGAAGCTCCGCCCGAAAAAAAGACGGTCCGCGTCACGATCTTCAACAACTCCTACTCGCTGGTCACTTCCGGCAAGGAAGCCGATGTAGAAGAACTCGCGCACCGTGTCGACGAACTGATGAGCAACATCGCGCGAGGCTCCAACACCGACGCCTCGCGCATCGCCGTCATCGCCTGCATGCATCTCGCTGACGAACTCCGCACCGCCGAATCGAAACATCGGTCGCTTTCCCGGCTGCTCGAAGAGTCACTGGCGGAGTAATAAATCCGGCAACTGACCTGCTTGCCGGTGTAACATGGTTGATCGAGTCGGCCCTCGTCTGTCCGCTCCAAACTCCCTGTCCGAGGAGCTCCCATTGTCCCCTTGCATCCGCCTCGCGGTCGCCGCATCGCTGGCCGCCGCCCCCTTGGCCGCCCAATCCAATCCGGCCCTTGAAGCTGAAATCGTAAAACTGAAGGCCGCCGTCGCCGCATCGCAATCCGCCGGCGACAACGCCTGGATGCTAACCTCCGCCGCCCTCGTCCTGATGATGACCGGCCCAGGCCTCGCCCTGTTCTACTGCGGCCTGGTGCGCAAGAAAAACGTCCTCGGCACCATGATGCAGAGTTTCGTCATGATGGCTGTGATGACGCTCCTGTGGGCGGCCATCGGCTACAGCCTCGTCTTCGCACCCGGCACGCCCTTCCTTGGCGGCTTCGATTTCGTCATGCTGGCCAACGTCGGCGCTACTCCCAATACTGACTACGCGCCCACCGTCCCGCATTTGACGTTCATGGTCTACCAGATGATGTTCGCCGTCATCTCCCCCGCCCTCATCACGGGCGCCTTCGCCGAACGCATTAAGTTCTCCGCCCTGCTCGTCTATTCCATCCTCTGGTCTTTCCTCGTCTATTTCCCCGTAGCCCACATGGTCTGGGGCAAGGGCGGCTTCCTCAACGCCTTTCTCGGAGGCTCCGTTCCCGTGCTCGATTTCGCCGGCGGCACCGTCGTCCACATCACCACCGGCATCTCCGCTCTCGTCTGCGCGCTCGTCATCGGCCCCCGCCGCGGCTATCCGCACGAGCCCATGAAACCGCACAGCCTGGTCCTCAGCTTCATCGGCGCCTGCCTGCTCTGGGTCGGCTGGTTCGGGTTCAACGCCGGCAGCGCGCTCGCCGCCTCCGCCATCGCCTCCAGCGCCTTCGTTGCCACACATCTCGCCGCCGCCGCCGCCGCCGGCGCCTGGATGGTCGCCGAACAGTGGCACAATGGCCGCCCCAGCGCTCTCGGAGCCATATCCGGAGCGGTCGCGGGATTGGCGACGGTTACCCAGGGTGCCGGCTTCGTCATGCCCTTCTCCGGCGCACTTTTCGGCCTCGCAGGCGGATTCGTCTGCTTCTACATGGTTGTGGTTCTCAAGCAGAAACTCGGCTACGATGACACGCTCGACGCCTTCGGCGTCCACGGCGTTGGCGGCATCATCGGTGCCACTCTCACCGGCGTTCTCGCCTCCTCCGCCGCCAATGAAGCCGTCAAACTCGCTGACGGCCGCATGGCGCAGATTGGCCATCAACTTATCGGCGCCGCGGTCGGCGTTGCCTTCGCCGTCATCGGCAGTTGGATTGCCCTGAAGATAACCTCCGCCCTCACCGGCGGCCTCCGCCTCGATCCCCGTGAAGAGACCCAAGGCATGGATCTGGTGATCCACGGCGAAGAGGGATACAATTTGGACTCCTAGGATGCGCATGAAGAAAATCGAAGCTATTATTCAGCCGTTTAAACTCGAAGACGTCAAGGAAGCCCTCAAAGCCATCGGCATCGACGGCATGACCGTCACCGAAGTCCGCGGTCACGGCCGCCAAAAAGGGCACCTCGAGGTCTACCGCGGACGCGAATATCAAGTCGACCTGATCCCAAAGGTGAAGCTCGAAATTATCATCGCCTCGGACCGCTCTGAAGAGGTTGTCCAGGCGATCATGAAAGCCGCCAGAACGGGCAAAATCGGCGACGGCAAAATCTTCATCTACGATATCGGTGAAGTCATCCGCATCCGCAATGACGACCGCGGTGGCGCCGCGCTCTAATCCCTACCGGTTCATCCCGGCAATCCCGTTCGGAATCTGAAATAGCGTCTTTCCGGCAGTAATAAACAACGTCTTGTTATCAGTCCCGCCAAATGCGGTATTGGTAATCGTGTCTTCGGGAACAGGAATAAATCGAAGCAGCTTGCCGGCCGGCGATATCACGTGCACGCCGCATTTGGTGTCCAGAGTCTCCTGAGTCCCCCGCAACCGGTGCAGCCCCGCCGCCGCATAAATATTCCCCTCCACATCGATCGCCATCCCATCCGCGCTTCGCCCCGGATAAAAATTGTAATGTACCCGCCGGTTCGAAAGCGTTCCGTCCGCCGACAGATCGTAGGCCCGAATCGCCCGCGTCCCGCCCTCCACTTTATTCGCTTCAATCAAATACAAGGTCTTATCATCCGGTGAAATAACCAGCCCATTCGGCCACTCCGTATCCGGCGCCGTCAGCAGCCGCGTAATCTTCCCATCCGTGTCGATCCGGTACACGCCCGGCTTCCCCGTCGCGCCCTTCGCCTTCGAAGCCGGCGACGTCGCATCCGGCGCCGGATCCGTGAAATATAAACGGCCCTTCGCATCCGCCGTCACATCGTTAGGCGCGTTGAACAATTGCCCCTCATACTTCGCGGCTAACTCTTCAACTTTTTCCGTCTTCATATCCGTCCGCGTTACTCGCGGCTGATTCCGCTCCCCGTCGGAACCTTCGCAGGCAATCAACCGCCCTTGGGAGTCAAACAACAGTCCATTCGCCCGATTCGAATCCGCCCGAAATACTTCATGCTTCTTCGTAATCGGATTCAACCGCAAAATCCGGTTGTTCGCCACATCGGTGAAATACATCATCCCGTCCGGCCCCTGCGCCGGACCTTCCGTAAACGCCACGGAAGCGGCCACCGAAACCGCGGGCTCAGCCGGAACGGCCGGCTTCTCCGCGCAACCGGCCAGAACCAGAACAACGACAGCTAAGAGGGTGCGCATAGAGAAAAAGCCTATCACTAATCGTCGATCGGCGGATCCCCCTCCCGCGCCCTCGCGCTTGAATGGAGTCAAATATTGCAGCGTCAGAAAGTTCACCACGCTCAGCACCACCGCGATATGCCAGTTCCCGAAGCCCACCGCCGCTCCCAGTCACCAACCCCTGCAAAATCCGTGAATAAGCATCCGCCGTTGGATTCGCAAAACTCGCGCCCACCATCGCCAACCCGCAACTTGCAATCGCCACAATCGGAAACGTCCGCAGCCCAGCGCTCCGCGCCTCCCGCTCCCGGTTCCAGCCAATTGGTATCGCCAGCGCATAAGCGATGCGCATTCGAATCAAATCCTGGCCGATCTGCTCAACCGTAGGCGACATGAAATCTGATACTATCGCGATGCGCATGACCACACAAAAACCTTCCCGCCGCCAACTCTTCGGCCTCCTCGCAGGCGCTGTCGCCGCGCCAGCCCAACCCAAACGCCCCAACATCTTATTCATCTACACCGACGACCATTCCTATCGCACCGTCAGCGCCTACCCGGAAGCCTACCCCTGGGTCAAAACTCCCAACATTGACGCGCTCGCCAAAGAAGGCATCCGCTTCACCACTGCGTACATCGGCACGTGGTGCATGCCCTCCCGCGCCGCCCTTCTCACCGGCCACTACCAATTCGGCGTCGAATCCATGCGCATGGAAGGCCCCTACCCCGGTTGCACTTACGACCCGAAGAAATGCCCCTTCTGGCCCAAAACTTTCCGCGACAACGGCTACTTCACCGCCCAAATCGGCAAATGGCACACCGGCACCGACACTGGCTTCGGCCGTGACTGGGACTTCCAACTCGTCTGGAATCGCCCCAAATACACCGAAACCAGCACGCATTACTACTACGACCAACCCATCACCTATCACGGCGGCAAGACCGAAATCCTGAAGCGTTACTCGACCGATCAATACACCGATTGGGCTACCGATCTCATCCGCGGCAACGGCCGCCACGCCTCCAAACCCTGGTATCTCTGGCTTTGCTACGGTGCCGTTCACGGCCCCTACACACCCGCCCAACGCCATTTGCAGGACTACGCTGGCATCGATATCGACACACCCAAGGACATCTTCTCTCCGCGCCCCGGCAAGCCCGATTGGGCCCAGAAAATCAATATGTGGGACAAGGACGCCAACGGCAAACCGGTCGCCGCCGGCCGTTCTCTCATCTCCTGGGTCCGCCAATATCATCAGGGCGTCAACGCGCTCGATGAATCCGTAAAGAAACTCATCGACGCGCTTCGCGAAACCAAACAACTCGAAAACACCCTCGTTATCTTCACGTCCGATCAGGGTCTCGCGTTTGGTCAACACGGCTTCCGCGGCGTCAAAATAGCCGCTTACGATTCCAACATCCGTTCCCCGCTCATCTTCTCCATGCCGGGCCGCATTCCGAAGGGAAAGGTGTGTACCGCGCCCGTCGCCGGCGTCGATCTGGTCCCCACCATGTTCCAGTTCGCCGGCATCGAAAAGCCCTGGCCCATGCACGGCCGCGACCTCTCCCCGCTGCTGAAAAACCCCGACGCCGAGTGGCCCTATCCCGTCATCATCCCCGCCACCGGCCAGACCTTCGGATCCGATACCAACAAGATCCCCACCGGCGCCGCCGTCCTCCACGGCGGTGTCCCCTGGTACGTCATGATCCGCGAGCGAAAATACAAATACGTGCGCCCGCTTGTTACCGATCTCGAAGAGTTATATGACATGGAAAAGGATCCCGACGAGCTCGATAACTTAGCTATCAAGCGCGAGCACCAGACCACGCTCAAACGCCTCCGCGCCGCCCTCATCGTCGAACTTCGCCGCCACAAAGCCGGCTTCGTCGAAAACATGCCGCCGGTTCGCGAGACGTTCCCGACTTAGACCGAATGCTGTTCACTTGGCGGATCGCACGCGCGGCGATGTGGCGCGAAAATTAGGGGCTCATCCGTAGCGCGGCGAACGCGCAAAGGCCAGTCGCACCCGTTCATTCGGCCTGACAGCGGCGCGATCCTCTTGCCGCCGAGTCGGGATCGGGAAAAAGGGCGCGGTGCAGGCTCACTGCATTCCGTGACAGCAGGACTTATATCCTCTATTCTGGATTGAGAAGTCCGTTTTCAAGTAAGGAGCCACATCATGGATGTACAGTTCACCTCTGACCAGCAGGCTAAACTTTCACGTATGGCGGCGGCGCAGGGCCTCCCGACGGAAGCTCTCGTGCAGGAAGCGGTGGATCGCCTCTTGCACTATGACGAGTGGTTCTCACGCGAAGTCGATAAGGGCTTGGCCGCGGCGGATAAAGGCGAGTTTGTTGAACACGGCGACGTTCGCCGAATGATCGAAACCCGATATCCAGCTTAAATGACCGTACGTTGGACCAAGCCAGCGGCGGACGACCTGGCGCATATCTGCGACTACACCGAAAAGCGTTTTGGAGCGGCGCAGGCCCGCCGTGCCGCGATGGCTTTGTGTGACGCGGCCGGTACTCTGAAAGACCTGCCGCGCCGTGGCCGCGCCGGTCGAAAGCCGGGTACGCGGGAGCTCACGGTTGCCGGTCTCCCCTTTGTGATTATCTACGTCGCGGGAAAAGTAGCCGTCGAGATTATCCGCATCCTGCACGGTTCGCAGCAATGGCCGTGATTGCGCCGGCGGGACGCGCGGAAGCCGGTTAATCTCAGGCTGCAATCTTCTTGACACGCGATCCTCCGCAGTTCCCGACGCGCGGGTTCGCGCGGTCATCCTCGATCAGCTTGAAGATCGCATCGCCCGCGACGAAGTTCTTCTTTTCTTCTTCGGTCAGTCCGCGCAACTTGTCGTGATCGTTCATCGCCGCGATCATAGCGGCGCTTACGCGACTCAAGGCGTGCCCGTTGTCGGCCTCGAAGAACTCTACGACATGGAAAAAGACCCGGACGAGCTCGATAACTTAGCCATCAAGCGCGAGCATCAGACCACGCTCAAACCCCTCCGCGCCGCCCTCATCGTCGAACTCCGCCGCCACAAAGCCGGCTTCGTCGATAACATGCCGCAGGTTCGCTAGACGTTTTCGGCTTAGGGCCTAAACTCCCCGCCGATCCCCCCAAATATCCACCTGCACCCGCGGGCTATACCGGAACCCATGTTCCAAACACAACGGAACCAGCCACAATGCCCGCTCCCGCAGAACCTCTGGTGACCGCCCCTCCGGCATCAGCAACACATGCTCCGCCGACGCGCCTAACTTACTAATCAACGACACTATCTCCCCTAAGTCAGCCGGATCGGAAACAACAAACTTCAACTGATAATCGTAATCAGCCAGTAACTGACCCAACACTTCCAACCGCAGCCGCGTACGCTCATGCACAGGCCCCCACTTAGGATCCGAAGTAGGCGTCGAGTTAGCCAGCTTCGGCGAGATACTCATCAAATCGCAAGCCACCGGCGCATACACCGTTCCCGCTGTCTCCACCGTAATATGCATCCCCCGCGCCCGCAACTGGGAAGTCAACAACACAACCTCCGGCGCAATAAGAGGCTCCCCGCCCGTTACGACCACATGCCGAGCCCCAAACGCCATCACTTCCGCAACCAATGACTCCACGGTCCGCGCGACACCCTCCGGCGCCCACGAAGTATACGGCGTATCGCACCAGACACACCGCAAGTTACATCCGGAAGTCCGCACAAATACCGACGGCACTCCCACTAACTTCCCTTCCCCCTGCACCGAGTAAAATACTTCCGCTATCTTCACGGCCCGTCTCCTACCCCCGCCTCTGCAAACCCCTTCGCCCGTAACAAACAGGAGTCGCAAGCCCCGCACGGCCGGCCATCCGCTCCGGGATCGTAGCAGCTATGGGTCAACCCGTAATCCACCCCAAGCGAGAGCCCTAACCGGATAATCTCCGCCTTCGATAAATGCAACAACGGCGTATGAACGCGTAAAAGAGTCGTCCCCTCCACCCCCGTCCTCGTCGCCAAATTCGCCATCGTTTCAAACGCCGCCACAAACTCCGGTCGGCAATCCGGATACCCCGAATAATCCACCGCGTTCACACCCAAAAATATGTCCGAAGCACCCAAGACTTCCGCCCAAGCCATCGCAAACGACAAAAATATTGTGTTCCGCGCCGGCACATAAGTAATCGGAATCCCCGTCCCCATCTCCGCCGCCGACCGATGCTTCGGTACGTCAATCCCCGCCGTCAAAGCCGACCCCCCGAACATCCGCAAATCAATCCGCGCTACACGATGATCCACCGCCCCCAACGCCGCCGCCACCCGCGCGGCCGCTTCTAGTTCATATATATGCCGCTGCCCATAATCAAAGCTCAGCGCATAACTTGCAAACCCGTCCCGCCGCGCCACGCCCAGGCACGTCGCCGAGTCCAATCCGCCGCTCAATAAACAAACCGCCTTACGCATCTTCATCAATCATCCGCGCCAAAAAAAAGCCCAACACCGGAAACACCGAAACACATGCCATCGCCGTCCCTAAACCCACGCGGTCCGCCGCCCAACCCACCAATGGAATAAAAATCAGCCCCGCGCTCCCCCACGCGAATCCCATCATCAATGCCGACACCGTCCCCGCCTGCGACGGAACCAATTGCTGGCCCATCACCAGATTCACTGGAATCGTGAACAGCAGCAGCAGCCCCGCCAGCGCCAGCGAAATCAACGCCCAAATCCCGTCGGTCAAAAAAAACAGCGCCAGGAACGGCAAACATCCCGCCATCGAAATCAGGATCACCCGCCGACCCCCAAACCGGTCCGCCAAATTCCCTCCCACGAACCCGCCCATCCCGCCAAACGCCAGATACAAAGTCAATCCCAGCGCCGCCGATTGCACCGAAAAACCACGCTCCCGATTCAAATACAGCGGCAAAAACTGCGAGAACACCATTTGCACGGCGCTGCGAATGTAAACCAGCGAAAACAGAATCAACAACGGCTTCCGCTTCGCCCGCAACGCCGCCAGATCAAAATGGCTGGAAGTCTCCCGCGCCACCGGCGCCAATCGAAACCACCGCGCCAGTAACACCGTCACCAGCACCCCCGGCACCGCCGCCACCCACGTCATCTCCAGCCCATAACGCCCCGCCAAATACGTGAAAAAT